>JAPULF010000600.1 GCA_027295245.1 Planctomycetota bacterium | reverse complement strand
CGGCAATCAGGCATACACGTCGAGCCGACCCGACGCTGCGAGGGATTCGCCGCCGACATCCCGAGCCTGTTCGGCGGCGGCGTTGATGAGTTGAACGACCGCATCGCCGCCGGACCGGGTGGTATCGAGCACCTTTTTGGCAACCGCGAATTGCACGGCCGTCGTGGTCTCGAGCGATTTCATAGCGAGAATCGATGATGTCACCGCCGTTGCGTTCATGGGAGCATTCCTCGGCTGCAAGACGGCATCCCGCCATATCTACCCAAATTGCGCCTCGACGACCGTAAAACGCGTCGTCTGGGTGATGGAATCGAGCCCCGGCGTCACATCCGCACGTGAACGACCAATATCGCGGATTCGCCGGCCTTCCATCCGGCCGGAGCCGTTCCGATCACGATCGTGTCCCCACGGCGTGTCTCGAGCGTGGTGTTGACCTCGAATGCTGAGGTTTTCAGACGACCGCGTTTGGCACCGTCCTCGGACGAACTTGCCTGCATGAGCCTGAGATGCGCACCGACATTCAGTCGAACCGCGCCGTCCGGGGCCGCTTTCTTGAGGTCTCCGGAGATCCGTACATCCATCTCATCTCCGATGGAGCCCTCGATACTGAATTCCTGCCCCTCAACGGCGACCGTGGCCAAGCGACCGACGATCTCATATCGGCCGAATCGCTTTAGCTCCTCGGTCACTTCAGCCAGATCCTGAGGCACGGCCCCAGAGGCCTGCGTGTCGTTCAGGTCGGCCCGAAAGAAAGCGAAGTCGAGTTGAATCGTCGCGGCCGGCGTGTCGAGCTGGTGTGCGATCGCGCGCGCACTTTCCAGGAATGGCAGGCGGCCCCTCAAGAGCAGGGAGTTTCGGCTGTTGTCGGCTGCGACACTCCAATTGGCGTGATCAGAGGATCGCTCAAATACCTCGACAATCCGATCCGCAATATCCGCGACGATACGGTTTTTGATTCGAATAATCTCTACATCGCTCGTAGCCTGCGACTTTGATCCGACATCGACATCAAGATCGCCAAGCAAGTCCTCAAAGGCGACGAACTGCATGGCATCGCCACTGACGATGATGCTGTTGGTTCGAGAATCCGTGACGATCTGACAATTGCGGATCAGGCGTTGAAGCAAGGGTCCGATCTGGTCCGCGCGAGCATGCTTCAACATGTACATCTTAACTGCTACAGGCTTGGGGGTTCTTCGGCCGCGCGCACCGGTTTCCTTGTCGGATGAACCGGTTCCCTCCTGGGCCAATGCGATCGGATTCGGCGAGCCGAGTTGAATGATCATTGCGGTCGCGATCAGGATTCTTGCCATTTCGGTTTCTCCCTAATTAGAGTTCGTGAAGATCGGGTTTAGCGCCGTCGGCATCCGGTAGCGCCTGTTTTCCAAGTGTGTTCTCATAGAGCCAGACAATATGGATTCGGGGATTGTCCGACTTGATTGCGACGACCATGTGACGACTGGGTTCGGCGGGTTCGTATTCAAAGCGGGTGGGCACCATTTTTTCGTCGGAGGTCGGCACGCCGTTAGGGACGATCGGTTCGAATTCGACGACGCGCCTGGGCGCACGCGGGTTCATCTGACTCCAACCGGCGAGTGCCGCTCCGATTGCAATCGCCAAGACCACTGCGACTTTCCCGATCCTGGTCCATCGGACGCGGCGAAGGGGGCGTTGCACCGGCGCATCCACGATTCGATCGGCAATTCGTCCCAACACTGCCAAATCGTCCGCCAGGGCGCGGTGTCGGGCGAACTCGCGTCTGCACGACTCGCAACCCGCCAGGTGGGCATCCACGGCCGACCGCAATCGGGCGTCGAGCGCCTCGTCCAGCCAATCGTCCAAGTGGTCCATGACCCGTTCACAGCGCATTACGACCCCTCCTCCGGACCGCTGGGCACGAGCAACTCGACCAGGCGACGCCGTGCCAAATGGACGTTGGCCCGAACGGATGAAACGGACGATTCCATGATTTCCGCGATGCGCCCGTAATCCATTTGTTCCATCGTGCGCAGAACCAGGGCCAGACGCTGCTGACCGGGGAGTTGTTCGATCGCGCCTCGCAAACGATCCAATGCCTCGGCTCGATCGATTGATCCTGTCGAGGACGATGCGTCACGAAACGTTTCCATCCATTCCTGCAGAGGCTCCGGCCGGCGGCGCCGCCGATGATTGAGGCACAGATATCCGACCGTTCGTACAAGCCAGGGCTCGAACAGGGCCTCGTTCGCGGCGGGGCCGCGCTTCAACGCCGTCTGAAATGCTTCCTGCACAATGTCCTCCGCGTCGGTTCGATTCCAAACCAGACGAACCGCCAACCGGATCATCCGCCGGCGAACGGCCGCTAGATCGACCGGTGCCACCGCCGAATTCGGCGGCGAAACGGACGGGCTCCCGGGTTCGGTCCTGGTATGCGTCATCGATCGTTCCACGGGACGCCCCGGTCCACGTACAGATAGTGTCATGGGACGTGCTGACGTTTAACTGCTACACGAAAAATCTTCGCGGGTTGCTGTCTGCAGGCCGAGGGACATCTCCCGCCGAGCGTCAGAGGTGGTCTGCAAGGAACTGAAACAGCACCGGGCGGAACGCCTGGGCCTGGGGGCTGATCCAGATCGCGCCCACGACGTGTTCCATGCCGGGCACTTCCACGAGAACGTGCGTCTGGCCGACGGCGCTCATGGCCTGGTCGAGGGCCCGGGCATTTGATACCGGAACGACGGAATCAGCATCGCCGTGAAACGTCAGGACCGCCGGTCCGTCGGCCCGAACGTACGTGATGGGACTAGCCGCTTTCCGAAGATCCGCGGCTTCATCCAGCCGACGACCGAGAAATCTCTCGACCGTGCGAATCTGGCTTGGCGCAATCGACGTACCGACGGTCAAATCGGTCGGTCCGAACAAATTGACTACGGCCCTGACTCCCATC
>JAPULF010000060.1 GCA_027295245.1 Planctomycetota bacterium | reverse complement strand
TGCCGAATCGGGAACACCTCGGCAAAGGTGAGAACGCGCACTTTGTCGCCCACCTTGACGACGACAACGTTCTTTTGCTTCAACTGGTCCGCCACCGATCCGAGTTCCAGTGCCGGTAACTCGTCGAATTTCGTTTCGAGTTCAGTCACCGACGCGACGAGGTCTTTGAACAACTCGCCGCCGCGGCATTCCTCCAGCAGGGCCTTCGATTGCTCGTCCAGATTCGACAACCGATCCGCAAGGCCCCCGAGCAACTGGCCGCAAACCTCGGCGTTCTGCTCCAGATTCGAAACATTCGCCCGGGCCGTGATGATTTCCTGTGACAGTTCGTCCGGGTTTCCGGTATCGAGGACCCCCAGAATACGGAGCCGCGACTTGGCCAGCACAGTGCCGGCCGTCTCCATGACGCCCGCCACTGCCATGCGCGTAAGGAACGGTCCCTGCCGCACGTCCACCTTCCAATTGGGGTGTTGCTTGACCATCGGAAACTTTCGCCCGAAGGCCTCGACCCGAAGCGCCAGAGATTCCAGCGAATTCTTCACCGCCGTCCCGCGGTCGATATACGACTTCAAAACGGCGGCGGCGTCCGTTTGCGGGGCATCGTTCTCACCGACGATTTCACGCAAAGAACCGATCATCGACGAAGTCTCGGCTGCCACCTCGCGCAACATTTTGATGTTCGCCGACTCCGGCTTCGCGACCTCGTCGCCAAGCGAATTGAGCCTGTCCAGAAACTGCGCGATCCCTGTCAGGTCCTGTTTCGCGCTTGTCAGTGAAGTCTTGGCACGATTGCACGCGTCCGCATACTTGGGAATGCCGCCCGGGGGAATCAACTCGTCGACTTCTTCTTTGGCCTTGGCCAGTTCAGACTGCCTGCTTCTCAGGATTCGGGCGACCTCGGCAAAAAGCGGAAAATCACCCAGCCAGGAATCGCCGGAGATGAGCCGTTGGGCCTGGTCGAATCGCGACGCCAGGGTCGTGTCGAGTTCGTGCAATGTCTGATCGAATGACTCCAGGGCCGCCCTGTGCAGGTCGGCCTCGCTCCCCAGGGCCGAACTCAGTTGGTCGGCCAGCTTCTCGCGCTGACTGTCGCTCGTGACATGCGTAACGGAAACACCCGGATCGTACGAATGCAACTCGTCCAGATACTCCTGGAGTCGATTGATGTTGTCCGTCTGCCGCTCGTCTTCCTCCTCCGGGGTGTAGAGCATCCAGATTGACAGCTCCTCCGTCCCCTCGTCGAGCACCGAGCGCGTTCGTTCGCTCAGGCCGTAGCCGCCCAGCGTTGCAATGTCTTTGCGTACATGCCGCAGGTAGCTGACGGCATTGACCGTGATCAACAGGAGCGTCGCCGCGATGATCGCAATTGCGACATTCGCCCCGATCGACAGGCGCCGGTTCGACGTCGCGTCGGTGGAAGCGCGTTTTTCGTCCGTGCCTATCGCCATCGCCGTGACTCCAACACCTTGACCGCCAAAAACAGGAAGAACGCGGTCGCACTCAGAAAGAAGATCACCGCCCGCGTGTCGAAGATACCCTTGCTGAAATCGTCGAAGTGGCGAAGGATATTCACGAATCCCAGAATCGTGCGCCAGGGTCCGCCCAGCGTTCTGGCGATCCAATCGACGAGCATCGTGAATGCCGCCAGCACCGCCATCGCAATGAACGCCGCCACGAGTTGATACTTCGTCAACGCGCTCGCGAACACCCCCACCGAGACGTACAAGGCCCCCAGCAGGAGCATTCCGACATAGCCGTACAGCACGACGCCCAACTCGGCCCCGCCGTATGCGAATAGCAGCGCCACATGAACCACCGTCGTAAGCAAAAGCACGGTGTAGAACACCAGGACGCCGAGAAACTTGCTTAGTACGACTTCAACGTCCGTAACGGGCGCCGTCATCAGCGTTTCGATGGTCCCGCTGGCGAACTCGTCCGACAGCACACGCATCGTCAGCAACGGCATGGCGACCACCAAGATCCATGCCATGTTGTCCAGGAACGGTCGCATCGATGCTTCGGAGCCGGCCACCAGCGTGTTTCGAAGAAAGAAAACCCCCGTGAATACGAGAAACAGGGTGGTCGTGACGTACGCCACCGGGGAGAAGAAACTCGAAACCAGTTCCCGCTGCGTCAGGGCGGTGATGTTTTTGATCATGAGCGGACTTCCTTCCGACCCGCTGCCTGCTGGGCCGTAATCTGCACGAAAAACTCCTCGAGGCTGCCGACTTCCAGTCGAATCTCGCGGAGCGACCAGCCCTTTTCCTTCACGAGTTTGAAAATGTCTTCGCGAGGATCAGACTTCGAATTCGTGTCGATGGTCAAACGAAGCCATCCGTTGTCGGACTCTGAGTGGACACTCTTGACGCCCTTCACGCCCGACAACGCCTTCTTGACGTCGCCGTCCGGACCGCTGATTTCCGCCATCAGACGCGAGCCGCCGCGAATGCGGTCCTTCAACTCGTCCGGCGAGCCGGACGCAACGATGCGACCCTCGGCGATGATGATGGTTCGCTCGCAGGTGGCCTCAACCTCCGGCAGTATGTGGCTCGACAGCAGCACCGTGTGTTTGGGCGCCAAATCCCTGATCAACTGGCGTGTTTCCCGAATCTGGGTCGGGTCCAGGCCGATGGTCGGCTCGTCGAGGATCAGAACCTTGGGGTCGTGCAACAGGGCATCGGCCAGGCCCACACGCTGCCGCATACCCTTGCTCAACTGGCCGATCGGACGATCGATGAAATCGCCCAGCCAGCACAATTCCGTGACCCGTCGAATCGCCGATTCACGGTCCGAACGATTCAACCCGCGAAGTTTGCCGCGGAAGTTGAGGTATTCCCGGCTCCGCATGCCGTTGTCCAGCGGCGCCATTTCCGGCAGATAGCCGACCGCCCGCCGGACTTCCAGCGACTCGGAGAAAATGTCGTGTCCCGCGAGCCGTGCGGTACCCGACGAGGCCGGCATGTAGCACGTCAGGATTCGCATGGTCGTCGTTTTTCCAGCGCCGTTGGGCCCCAGGAAGCCGACGATCTCCCCCTCCTCTATGTGAAAGGATATCCCGTCGACCGCTTTCCGATCGCCATAAAACTTGGTGAGATTCTGTACTCGGATCATGAGCGATTCACGCCTCGACAATCAGGTTTTCACACTGTTTTTCGACCGCCCCGCCGTGACGGCAGGGGCGACCGAACGCCCGTCTCTCGCCACGCCGAACCCAGCTATCTATAGAATTCACCGCCGCCTGTCAAGGCCCCGTGGATCCCAGCCGCACGACGTCGTAGAAGACGACCGAGACGACTGATTCCTGTCGATTTTCCGGCCTTGCACCACCCACCACGGATTGCGGAGTCAGAAATCGGACTCGTTGGACCCGTCGTTCGGTTCAACCCGATACTAACAGCTCGGAGAGTCACCCTGCCGGGTGCTCCGGTCGGGGCCGGGCTCTTGCCAAAGGCTCCCAAACCGTCCACGATGCACGGTCCCACCCGATGGCCCTGTTTCTCGCCGCGCATTGGGTAGGACGCAGGGAGGTTGTCGCAGCGTGAGGCCAGGCCGACCCCGTAGAATCGTGAAGGCGATCGTCGGTGGCGCGGTCGCTCTTGCTCTGCCGGCGGCGGCCTTCGGCCAACTCGGTCTCCAACCCCGCGGCGTCTCCGATCAATTCCTCCAACGCCAGCGCGAGATCGACCAACGTAATCAGCTGCGAATGGCTCGAGACATTCCGCCGGCCCAGAAATTCCGGGTCGACTACGGCGGCTGGTTCGACTCCTACGTCTTTCTCTTTGACGACGGCTTCGTGAGCAGCCGGACCCTCAGACAAAATGAGTTGAGACTCTGGGCCTCGTTCAGCGCCGACCGCGGCATTCACGAGGGCTACG
>JAPULF010000006.1 GCA_027295245.1 Planctomycetota bacterium | reverse complement strand
CGACGAGAGACCGGCGTACACCACGGTCATGACGCTGATGAATCAACTGGCGGCCAAGGGCGCACTCGAAGTCGACCGCCGCCGCCAGCCCTTCGTCTATCGTCCGCTCGCGCCGCGCGAGCAGGTTCTGGGCCACCGATTGAAACAGTTCCTCAACACCGTCTTTGACGGTCAGGCCGGTGAGTTGGTGCTCCGTTTGGTCGAAGATGCCGACCTGTCCCCCGCGGAACTGCGAAGGATCGAGGCCAGGATCGAGGCCCGCGAATCGAACGATGCCGGGCAGGATCCGGGGCCACTGTCATCGCCGTCGAAGGGGGACGCCCCATGACAGCCTGCATAGCCTCTTTTGACCTGAACGTTGCGGCCAATGCTCTTTCTCAGTGGGTCGTCCAATCGGTCATATTCGGTACGCTGCTAGCGATTGCGACATGGTCGCTCCTGCAATTGGCTCGTCGGCGCTGCGGTCACACGGTTCACGGCATCGTCTGGCTGATTGTGCTCCTGAAATTCATCATTCCCGTCGGACCGTCGTGGTCATTGTCCATGGCCTCCGGGGTTGGGCTTGTCCACGACTTTTCGGCAAGGCTCGCGCAGCGACTCGCACCCACAAGCGACGCGACGGCGCCCGTATCAACGCCGGGCGGCGTTTCACCGGCCATCCCCATTCTGGTGATGCTTCACGGCTCCGTTCGACCGGCGGCACAGGCTGCTTTGTCCGACGCCCGGCCTGCGTTTCCGATCGCCTTGTTTCTCTCGGGAGCCTATTTGATCGGCGTGGTCGCCGTCGGTTCGCGCCGGATCTGGCTTCATCGCAAATTTGCGGCCCAGTGCGGGCGCCTCCCACCGGCGGACGGCGCCACCCGAGCGATCGTCGAGGCCGCGTGTCGTCGCCTCGGTCAGGAACGCGTTCCAACGGTTCGTATTGGTGACGACGTGCCCGCCCCCTTCATCCTGGGGGCACTGCGACCGACGCTCGTCTTGCCGTCTCGACAGCTCGAAACGCCGGCGGAGTTGCAGGCCGTCGTCTTGCACGAAATCGCCCACCTGCGGCGCGGCGATCTCTTCGTTCGGTATCTTCAATGGATAACGGGAACCCTGTTGTTCTTCTGGCCGGTGGTTGCTTGGGTGAATCGCAGAATCGACTTGGCGCGCGAGTCGGCTTGCGATGACTGGGCCCTGCGCCACGGACAGCTCACTGAAGGGGAGTACGCGCGATGCCTGTTGCGCGCCCTTCGATCCGTACATCGACCCAAGGCGGCGATCGGCATAGCCGCCATGGCCGCAAACAAGAAAAATGTTGAAAGGAGAATAGAAATGATACTGGATAAATCGGCCCACTCGAGGCCCCGCCGCTGGCTCGCATTGCCGGTAGCGGTCCTCCTCGTGGCGTGGGCCACCTTCGTTCTGACAGGCTCGGCCGAGGCCCGCGTGGCCCCCAACGAAAAGAACCTGTCAAGCGACAAGGGTTCCGCGGGCACCAGGCACATCGTGGTGGAGCATCTCGGCGGCGACGGAAAAGTAACCGCCGACTTTACGGTCGAGTACAACACCGATGTCCATGAGGGAGCGTGGATCAAGCTACGGCGAAACGTACGCATCGCTCACGATTTTCATAAAGCAATGTTCATCGCCGAGTCGGAAGACGGTGACCCGGGCGAGCACGCCAGCTTTGTCGTGATGGCCCTTGGCGCGGGACCATCCGCGGAGCAACTCGCCGAGTTCGCCGCGTCCCATCCGACGGCAGACGCCGACGGGGACGGAACCGTTTCGAAGATCGAGCACGATGCCTATCTGGTCGCCCTCGCGATGGCCGAACCGGCCGCCGTCATCGATCAGTTTGCAAGCGCCGATCGAAACAAGGACGGGCAATTGGACGCCGCCGAGGCCGCCGACCTCGTGAGCCACAGCGTGTCGTTTGCCCACGGCGGCGATTTGCACTTCGAACCCGGCCATAACGTCGCACTATTCGGCGGCGAACACCGCGTGGAAATCGCGGGCGTGATCGCGGCCGAGTTCGGACCTCACGGCGATGACGCGGAATTGCACGAACACGGCGAGTTGAAATTCATCGTCGAAGGCGAAAGCGAGATCGATTTCGGCTCCGACGAAGAGCACTTCGTTATTGAGATCCCGAAACTGACGCTGAAGGATCGTCGCGGCGAGGACAAGGACGGTCCGGTCCTGTTCAGCGGCCCGGCCATGAATCATTGGGTGTCGGCTCCGAATGCGGCCCATTGGCTGCTCGACAACGTTTCGGCGCGGCCGACCGCGGCGGAGGTCGCCGAATACGTCCCGGTCGTCACGAACGCTCCGTTGATCCGGTTTCTCGAAATGCATCCCGAAGCCGACACGAACGAGGACGGAACGCTCACCACCGAGGAGCGCGACGCGTTCCTGCACGCCAGCATGGCTCGGATTCACACCAAGCTGATAGAGCGATTCCCCGCCGCCGGCGCCGACTGCGATCTGGACAAGGCCGAGTTGTTTCGCTTCCATCAAAAAGCAGGCGTCCACAATAGTTTCCAGTGGACCGACAAGGACGGCAATGTTACATCTGCAAAGGACTGCCTGCTCCACAAGGCGGACGGCCATGTGGTGGTCGAACTGAAATCCTTGGATGGGAAACTCCAGAAGATCGAGATCGAGCGCGTCGACGGCAAGACTCGAATTACCACCGAGGATTCCGACGGAGAAGTCGTGGTCGAGGAGATCGACGACGAAGAAGAAGAGGATTAGGCCCGCAGGATAGAGGTCGGCCCCGCGTCGACACGATTTCCGACACTCCACCCAAACGCTCCGCGCCCGAAGTAATTCGAGCCGGAGCGTTTGTTTTATCCGGGAGGGTCTCGGACTATCGAGGTATCCATTGCCTCGTCCACCCATTGCCTCCCCCGCCCATAGCCGACACGTCCTGGGATGGGGTTGACTGACATCCTTTTCGGCGACAGACTAAGCCCTGTCGAGGTTGTCGCGATCGCATCGAACGGCTTCGGCAAACGTAATGCAAGGCCCCGTAGCTCAATTGGATAGAGCGCAGCCCTGCGAAGGCTGAGGTTGGTGGTTCGAGTCCACTCGGGGTCGGGTTTTCAAAACAATTGAAATCGGCCGCGGACGCTTGGCAAAAACCCCCGTGCGCGCCGCCATTTGGCGGCCCGGGCTGCGGCTCATACAATTCCCACATGATCGCAACGTCGCGTAACAGCGCACTCGAGCCGGTGGCCGCAAAGGTCGAGGCCGGCAAACGTCTTTCCCAGGACGACGGCGTAGCCCTCTACCAATCGCGCGACATCCACGAGCTGGGACGGCTCGCGAATCTCGTTCGAGAGCGCCTTCACGGCGACGCCGCATACTACAACGTCAATCGCCACATCAACTACAGCAATGTCTGTGTCCTGCGCTGCAAGTTCTGCTCTTTCTACCGGCCCTATCCGACCGGCGACCGGAGGCCGACCGAGGGTCAAGGGGTCAACGGCGGACTGAGCCTTCCGTTGGCAGGCGAGGCCCCCACGGTCGACTCCCCGACTGTCGACTCCCCAACGGTCGACTCCTATGAGCTATCCGTTGAGACCATCGCCGAACGGGCCAAGCAGGCATACGACGGTGGGGCGACCGAGGTCCACATCGTCGGCGGCCTGCACCCGAAGCTGCCGTTCTCATACTACACAGACATGTGTCGAGCGATCCGCGAGCTGTGTCCGCGGATGCACATCAAGGCCTTCACGGCGATCGAGATCATCCACTTCACGCGGATCACACGACCCCGATTGCCGATCCGTGAAGTGCTGGTGCAACTGCGGGATGCGGGTCTCGGAAGCCTGCCGGGAGGCGGGGCGGAGATTTTCGACGATCGGGTACACGACGAAGCCTACCAAAACAAGGTCGGAGAGCAGGGATGGTTCGACGTACACCGGACCGCCCACGAACTCGGCATCTTCACAAACGCCACGATGTTGTACGGCCACGTCGAGCGGCCCGAGGAGCGGATCGGTCACATGATCAAGCTCCGCGAACACCAGGACGAATCGCTGCGAGCCCGGGCCGCGGCGTTCAATTGCTTTATCCCGCTGTCGTTCGTGCCGGACGGCAGCGCCTTGGCCGACCGGCCGGGTCCGACCGGGCTGGACGATCTCAAGACGTTGGCAATCTCCCGCCTGATGCTCGACAACGTGCCGCACATCAAGGCCTTCTGGATCATGCAGTCCGCCAAGCTGGCTCAGGTTTCGTTGAATTGGGGCGTCGACGACGTAGACGGAACCGTCGTGTACTACGACATCACCAAGCGCGAGGGGGGATCCGGCAACACCCATCAGGAATTGTCGGTTGACATGATTCGGCGGCTGATCGTCGAAGCCGGACGACGGCCGATCGAGCGGGACACCCTGTACCGAAGGGTGGAACGGCAGGGGGCCTCCTGGCGAGTCGAAGGCCGTTGCGACCCCGAGAATCCCGAGAATCCCGCGAGCCCCCGAGATTCCTGACCGATCAGGCCGCGCGCCCGGCAGCTGAAAAGCCTCAAATCGCGTTCTCAAAGCCGTCACCCGAAGGCATTAT
>JAPULF010000599.1 GCA_027295245.1 Planctomycetota bacterium | reverse complement strand
CATGCCCGACACCCAGCTTGCCGAGCACCTCGGTGATCTGAGCCCGGATAGAGTCGCCGTACATCGACTCGACCTTGCTCTTCAGGTCGACCGCGATGCCGCCCGAATCGGCGGGCGTGACTCGCACCCAACAATCGGATCGCACGTCCGGCCCGCGCCGGCCGGACTCGGCGGACTTGGCAGCGGTTTGAGTGGCATTCGACATAGGCTGATTGTAATCGGCGCCCGTCCGATCCGCGATGCCCGTCGGGTCCGACACGAGTCAAAACAGAATGGGCTTGCCGAGCTTGCGGCGAACGCAGGTGAATTGTCCGGCATGCATCAGTTGATGGTGCGCCTGAAACAGAAACAACTCGCCGACCGTCGGCACGGTCGTTCTGAGCGCCTCCGGCCCGGGCTCGGTCAACTGCTCCGACGGGAGCGTCTTGAGCACCGCGAGCGTGGCCTGCCGCTGGGCGGCGTACGCCTCGAGATAGGTGTCCTTCGTGTCGAAGTACGTCGGGTCGTCCGAGGAAGCCGCCTCCTTCGAGTACTTCGCCGGCCAATCGGCGGGCAGCGTCATCTCCAACTGATCGCAGACCTGCGAGATCAGCCAATACTCCGACGAAACCAAATGCCCGAGTTGCCAGGCGATGTGGTTGGACCCATCCACCGGACGAACCATCAGGTCCTGGTCGGTGAGGTCACCGAGCAGGCCGTGCATGATGGTGTCGGCCATCCGCAAAGTCGATTCAACTGCTTCGTATGTAATCATGCCAATCATTCCTCCATCCGCGTCCCGCCCGCCGGGGAAGGCACGCGGGGTAGTTTAGCCATCGTCGCCGCACGACGTCAAAGAGACGCTCGCCGGGTTGTCATGATGCGAATAGAAGCCGGGACAACGTGCCTTTTTCCGGCGAGCCTGGCAGTCTCATTTGTCGGCGATCGTCAGGGCCATCAGCTTGCCGACGTCATCCAGCTTTTCGAGCGCGAAAATGCAGTCCTTCAACGCCCCACGGCCCTTGTCGCTCATGACCGGCCCGGCCAGGGCGTCAAATTTGACCTGCAGTTCTTCCGGGGACATCGGGTCGCGGGGATCGCCCTTCGGCACGTCGAGCTGATGCGAAAATCTGCGGCCGTCGGTGGTGGTGATCGTCACGCGGGCGCACTGCTTGGCGGGGAAGGCCTTTTCGAAATCGTCGTTCGCCACGACCTTGACCTTCTTCATTTGCGAACGCAATCGCTCGTCCCAAAGCTTTTCTTCCGTAAATTCCAGCGGCGTCACGCGGCCTTCGGCGACGGCCGCGGCGATGCAGTAGGGCAGACTGTGGTCGGCCGACTCCTTGCCCTGCGGGTCGTACTTCGACGGGTCGCTCAGGATGTCGGCCGCACGGGCGATGCTCTCTATCAGAACTTCCTGAATGTCCTCGGCCTCGAGGCCGTGCTCGCGGGTCAGGTGCAGCGTTGCCGAAACGGGCGAGTGCATCAGGGCTTCGATGGGATAGGACTTCATGCCGCAGTCGGTGATCATGAATCGGTCGCCGAGGTTGTCGGTGATCCAACTGTAGTCCCATCCCTCGCCGAGGCAGTGCTCCATACCCTCCTTGCCCTCGATGACGCCCTCGGGGCCGGTGTATCCGCGGGCGGCGAGCAGCGCGGCCTCGACACCGTCGCGCGTGGCCATCGGGCTGACGGTATTTTTCATCATCGTCAGTTTGCCGGCCACGGCGCACCCCAGTGTGAACCGATGGCAGGACGAAATGCCGATCGCGTGCTGCATCTGCTCGACGTTGAGTCCGAGCATCTTGCCGGCGACGACGGGTGTTGCAAACGCCATCAACGTCGCGTGATGCCAGCCGCGCTCGCGGATGCCGGGCACGGCGATGTGGCAGAGTCGCATGGTGATGTCCCAGCCGAGGACCAGCCCGACGAGCAGGTCCTTGCCGGTCATGTGCTTCCACTCGGCGATGGCCAGCGGGGCGGAGGCCAGGTCGGACGGGTGCGCGGGGTCCTGCTTCCAGTAGATATCGTTGTAGTCCATGGCGCGGACCATCAGGGCGTTGAGCATCGACGCGGCGACTGCATTGGTCTTGTCGCCGGCGCCGATTACGGTACACGTGCCGTCGCCGCCCATTTCCCGCAGGTGCTCGAGGAAGATCTTGGCATCATGAACCTGGAAGCCGCCCAGCGCGCAGGCGAGCGTGTCATAAAGGAATCGCTTGGCGGCGGCGATCGCGTCGTCGGTCAGATCTTCATACTTCAGATCACAGGCCCATTGGGCAATTCTGTTCGTAATTGTGGGCATGGTTCTTTCCGTCGGAAGATTGCAGATACCGGTCCGCAGGGTTGCTTGGCGACTTTATTTCTTCTTTGCCGCCATCTTACCCAGCGCGCAGGCGATGTCGAAGTCGACAAAATCCGCATGATGAAACACGATGCTCTCGAGACTTCGTTGCACGTGGTCGCCCTCCTTGGAGTGCGTCGCCACCATGTGCATGACCTCGTCCGGCAGGCCGTGCTTCCAGCACATGCCGACGCCGCTGAAGGGGTGGCGCAGCATGTCGCCGCGGGTGCCCTTGGCCGGTTTGCCGTCGGGGCCCTTGACGTACTCGATCGGCTTGCCGACGTCGGCAAGAAGCGATCCGGCGATCAGGTGGTCGCGATTGAGGTTGACGCGGTCGCCGTAGGCGTCCTTGAGCACGTCGTAGATGGCGATCGACATGCGGGCGCAGGTCCGGACGTGTTCGAGGAAACGGATATCGATGTCGCCGGCCAGGAGCGTGAACGGGATTTGTTTGAGTTCCTCGATTGACCAGCCGCCGGTTTCGAGGGATTCGACCCAGACGTCGATGACCTTTTCTCGTAGGGCCGAGTCGGCGATCTGGTTGAGTTCGGGGAAGTATTCCTGGATGTCGTTGCGCATGTTTGAATTCCTGTTGAGCTTTCAGACGTCTACGATCCGATCTGCTCCCTGATCACCGCCTCGAAGCCGCCCTTGACGATCAGTTCCTGGGCGATCTTGCCGAGCGGGGAGAAGCCGTATGTCTTTGACCCCTCGTTTGCGTTCGGGGTTCGTATTGTGATCTTCGAGCGTGTGAAGTCTACCGTCGCTTGCCAGTTCGGACGTAGGGTCGGCGATTCGTCATCCTTGAACGCCGTCTGGAGGGCATCCACCAGGCCTGGACACTCGATGACGATGTA
>JAPULF010000598.1 GCA_027295245.1 Planctomycetota bacterium | reverse complement strand
CGCCGACGCCAACGAGACCGTCCGATCGAGAATGGTTCGGGCCCGGGCGGCCTGTTTCGGGTTGAATTCGTAACGGTTCGAGGCAGTGGCAAGAAACGTCGACCACTGCTCTTCCACGTCCGATTCGGTCGAAGGCGCGTTCGGCTTCGCCGGGGCGGGTTCCATTTTCGCCAACACGGGCTCCGTGTTCGAGGCCTTCGCGCTCTCCGGTTTGCGATCCGCCGTTGTGGACGGCGTCTCATCCGGTGCCTCGGCCGTGGCATCGGCGGGCGCTTCGGCATCCGGCGATTGTTTCGCTCCTTGTTGAGACGTGACGGAGGGTGAGTAGTTCGACTTCTCGCCGCATCCAATCAACGCCACAACGCACAGCACCGTCCAACCCAGACTCGGGGTTCTGATGACGCGCAACGATTTCATGGCTATTCCTTTCCGGGTCTGCTGAATCGACTCGATGTACCAGCGTATATTATGCCAATCTCGCGGCGATTGTGCATCCCGAGTCCATCCGGCGTATTCCCCATCCATCGGGCGACCGAGTCCGTATAATCTGGTCCCATGTCGCCGCATCGGAGCGAAAACGCCACCACACTGCTGATCGATTCGGCCGAACTCCGATCCGGACCGATCGCCACGGCGGCCTTGCTGGCCCCGATCGACAAGCCCTACAGCTTTCGCGTCCCGGAATCCCTGGCCGAGACGCTACGGCCCGGAATGCGAATCAAAGTGCCTTTCGGGCGCGGTGATCGGACCGCGGAGGCGTTTTGCGTGTCGATCAGCCACGGTTCCTGGCATTCGACGCTCAAACCGGTTCTGTCTCTGATCGATGAACGCCCGTTACTGGGCGACAATATGCTGGAACTCGGAGACTGGATCGCCCGCTACTACGCCTGTCCGCTCGGTCGGACGCTCGACATGATGGTTCCGGCCGCCGCCAAGAATCAGGTCGGTTGGAAACGGGTTCGGTATGCCCGTGCGATTGCCGAACCGTCGGCGCCGGCCGCCAAGCTGACGCGGAAGCGGGCGGTCGCCTTGAACGCCTTGCGGGCGGCGGAATCGGACCTCCGCGTGGACACGTGGCTTGCCCAGACCGGGTGCGGTGCCGCGGTCGGGCGGGCCCTGGAGCAGGCCGGGCTGGTCTGCATCGAGACCCGGCTCGAGTCGGTCGATCCCGAGCCCAATCCGACGCCGAGAGTGGAGCCCGACTTCGAACTGAACGCCGACCAAAAGACCGCGGTCGGGCAGCTTAGCGCCGCAGTCGACGCCGCCGAGTTCTCGGTGCAGGTTCTCTTCGGCGTCACCGGCAGCGGCAAAACCGAATGCTACGTACGCGCCATCCGCCGGGCCCTGGAGCGAGGCCGGCAGGCGATCATGCTCGTGCCGGAGATCGCCCTGACGACCCAAACGGTTCAACGATTGCAAGCCCGTTTCGAACGCCTCGCGGTGGTTCATAGCGGGCTGACCGGCGTGCAGCGTTCGCGCACTTGGGCCGCCATCGCCGCCGGGACGATTCCCGTGGTCATCGGCACCCGCAGCGCCGTATTCGCGCCCTGCCCCGACCTCGGCATCATCATCGTCGATGAGGAGCAGGAGACCGGCTACAAGAACCAGGCCGCCCCGCGATTTCACTCGCGCGACGTTGCGATCAAGCGCGGGCATCTGGAATCAGTGCCGGTGCTGCTCGGATCGGCCACGCCGTCGCTGGAAACGTGGCACAATCTCCAGCACCGCCCGCACTATCGCCTGATTCGCCTGCCCCACCGGGTTCGCAACCTCGCGATGCCGACGGTTCAACTCGTCGATATGCGAAACGAGCACCGCGAACGCCGCGGCGTCCACCTGCTGTCGCGAGCCATGGAACAGCAGTTGACGCGCGTGCTTCAAAAAAAAGAACAGGCCGTGCTCCTCTTGAATCGCCGAGGCTTCGCGAGCTTCTTGCACTGCCCGCGCTGCAAAACCGCCATTACCTGCCCGCACTGCAGCGTCCACATGGTGCTGCACGCCACGACGGAGTTGGCCCATTGCCATTTCTGTCGGGCGCGTCTGGTGATACCCAACCGGTGTCAGATGGCGGGGTGCGGGGGTACGTTGGCCCGGTTCGGGATCGGGGTGCAGCGCGTCGAGGCCGAGTTGCGCGAAAAGTTCCCGAAAGCCCGACTCCGCAGGCTCGACTCCGACACCATGAACAAGACAAGCGATTACGCCGAAGCCCTGTCGGCGTTCGAGCGGAAGGAATACGACATCCTCGTCGGCACCCAAATGATCGCGAAGGGGTTGGACTTTCCGTTCGTCTCGTTCGTGGGCGTGGTCAGCGCCGACACGGCCCTGTCGATCAACGACTTTCGGGCGGAGGAGCGGACGTTTCAATTGGTGCTACAGGTGGCCGGCCGCAGCGGACGCGGCGATACCGGCGGCCAGGTCGTGGTCCAGACCTTTGAGGCCGACGCCGACCCGATTCGCCACGCCGTCCAAGGCGACTACGAGGGTTTCGTGCAACTCGAACTCGCCAAGCGCCACCACGCCCGTCTGCCGCCGGTCACGCGATTGGTTCGCATCCTGCTGTCGGACCCGAGAATCAGCACGCTCAGCAAAAGCGCGGAGGCCCTTTCCCAGGCATTGGCCGAGGCGTTCACCAAGTATCGAATATCGGCCACCGTTTTCGACGCCCAACCGTCGCCGATCCCGCGAATTCGCGATCGTTACCGCTACGAAGTCCTGATCACGTTTCCCACTGCGAAGGGGTTGCTCTCGGCGATCGAACTCTTCAAGGCCGGCGGCCTGCTGAAAACGAAGTGCAGGTCAATCGTGGTCGACGTCGACCCGGTCTCGCTTCAGTGATTCGGACATCCGCGCGTACAACGCAACGTCCGTCACGACGCAGCGGCGCTGGACTGTCTTCGCGTTTGTTCATGCGCCGCCATGGCCGCACCGTCCGACGAACCCGAGGCGCCCTCCATCGCCAACAAGATCGGGTGGTATCCCATGCCCTTCAGTTTGTTGTGCCAGACAACGGATCCGTCGTTTTTCATCAAACAGAACACTTCTCCGTTGTAACCGGCGTAGATATTCCGACCCTTGATCTGCATTGTGACCGGACCGCCGCTGCCGGACTTGGGCAGCTTGGTCCGCCAGAGTTCTTCACCGGTGCGCGGGTCAAGGGCCGCGACGAAGCGATTCGTACCGATGTACAGCAACGTGTTTGATCGTGCCATTGGGGGGCTCCTGTGCTGTCAGGCAGATTCAAAACCTTGAACACCGGCATTATACATACACACCGGACGCCGACGCACCCCGGCGGCTTCACCGGTACCATCACTTCCGCGACGCTTGCCAGCCGAGGTT
>JAPULF010000597.1 GCA_027295245.1 Planctomycetota bacterium | reverse complement strand
CGAATCTGGAGCAGAACGCCGAGGTTTGCGGCCAGTTGCTCGGGGGCCTTGCGGATCGGTTGTCGAATCTGGACGAGCAATCGAAGGCCCTGCTGGAGGAATGCCGCGGCGGCGAGTTGTTCAAAGACCTCGTCGCGTCCGTGACCGAACTCGAAAAGAAGTTCGACGAGTTACCGGAACTGGAACTCGGATCGGTGGCGGACCAGTTGAAGCAAAAGAACGTTGTCGTCGTCAAGGTGGGCGACAAAGTGCGCGTTCTCACCTTTGCCGAGGTGTTCCCGATTCGGCAAAGCGTCGCGGGCCCGGCCTCGAGCAGCGAAGACGAACTGGGTCGAGCATTCAACGGCGATAGCGCGATTTCGTCCGCGCTGCTTGCGCTGGTTCGCGCGAGGCCGTTTGCGACGGTTGTGCTGGTTTCGTTCGAACCTCCGGGGCCGCCTCGGCAGGGCCCGTTCTCCACGCCGCCGCCCCGCAGCCGCGTTCCTTCCAGCCAGTTGTCCGAACTCCGCAAACGGCTCGATCAGGCCAACTTCGAGGTCGTGGATTGGAACCTGGCCACCACCGAGGAACCGCCCGTACCGAATGAAGGCACGGAAAACGTCTATGTTTTGTTGCCTCCGGCGGTTTCCGGGCCGTCCAATCCATTCGATCGCAATGCGATGCCTCCCAAGACCATGGGCAACGCAGAGCGGAGAAAAATACAGGACATTCTGAACAATGACGGGCGGGCGTTGTTCGTGGCGACCTGGGAATTCCAGCCGGGCAATATGTTCGGCGGCGGATTCAGCACACCGGAGTATCGCTACGGCCCGATTCTGGAAACCGACTGGGGCATCCAAGTCCGGAACGATTCGCGGGTGGTGTGGCTGAAGCCAGAACCCAGCAAGGCCGACAGTTTCAAGGTGGTGGGACCTCGCTTTGCCTATCTTCCGGCGAGCGGATTCTCGGAAGACCACCCTCTGTCGAAGCCTTCACGGGGCACTCGGTTCATGGTGAACGACGCGTGTCCGATCACGCTCTTGAAAGATGCTCCCGAGGGCGTGACGCGCGAAGTAGTTCACACACTTTATGAGAGCGAACACCTCTTGGGCGCCGACATTCAAAACATCCTACAAATCGTTGACGAGATTCGGCAGCCCAAGAACGAAGGCATTGTGACGTTGGGCCCGCCCCTGGACCACGGACCGTTTGATTTGATGGTCGTGGCCGAGCGGCGTGAAGGCGAGGAATCCCGCGGTCGAATCGCGGTCATGGGGTTCGGCGGGAGCTTGGTCGATTCGTATATTACTCAACCGGTCATTCGGCCGGGCGAGACGATTCAATTCGATCCGCCTCCGTCCGAGTGTGTCGACCTGTTGATCAATACCCTGCATTGGCTGCAGGGACAGACGAGTTGGATTGCCCGGGGACCGTCGCCCAAACCCACGATCCGGCAGATACCGAAGGGCCAGATGGCGACACTACAGGTCCTGGTCTGGGCGGTTTGGCCGGTGGTGGTGTTTTTGCCGGGCGTATTCTTTTGGTACGTCCGGCGCAAGTAGACTTATGACCGGAACCGGGGCGTGCAGGTACGTTCGGCGGTAACTAAGTCCTACGGAGAATACGGAACACACGATGAATCCGAAGACGACGATCGGCTTGGTGGCAGCCCTGCTGGTAGCAGTTGCGGGACTTTGGTGGGCGGCATCCTCGGAGGATAACGGGACGCCGAAGGATGACCCGAACAAACCGAGGGCCCTGTTCGATCCGGCGCTGTCTGACTTGGTCGGCTTTGAATTGAACATCCGTTCGAAGCCGACTTTCGAGTTTGAAAAAGTGGACGACAAGTGGCGCATGAAGGCGCCGTTGCGCGGCCCGGCCGAGCACTACATCGTGAACAGCGACGCCCGGCAGGTGAAGGACCTCGAGTACGTCAAGGTATTCGCCAGGGACGACCCCGACCGCCCGAGTGAGGAAGCCACCTCTCTGAATGACCCGCTCAGAAGGGTCAAGCTGGTCGACAAGGACGGTAAACAGGCTGTTGTCAAGATCGGAGAGCGACAGAAGCTGTCCAAGAAAACGTACGTTCAGGTCGAGGGCGACGATCGGATCTACCTGGTCGAAGCCGATCTCCACGGCAGGATGAAAAAACGGCTGTCGGACGATCGCGGCAAGCAACCCGTGGACCTGGCGCAGAACGATGCAGTGCGCATCGAGGTCGTCGGACAACGGCACTTCACGCTTGTGAAGAGCGACGGCCAATGGGTCGTCGAGGCGCCGATCAAGGCTCGGGCGGCGCAGGCCAAGGCCAGTACGCTGGTGTCCACCCTGGCCAACATGCGGGTTCAGAACTTCGTCGAGGATGAAGCCAAGAATCTCAGGATATACGGGCTGGACAAGCCGCAAACAGTGGTCGCGATCACGACGGAAACGAAGACCCTGAAAGAGCCGACGACCCAAGAGGCCAACATCGAGGGTCCGGTCCAGCCGCAATTCGACATCGAATCGCGCACGGTTCGGGTCGCGTTCGGCGCTACGGTGGACGGCAAGGTTTTTGCGCGGTTGCCGGACGAGTCGCAAGCGGTCGTTTTCCAGGTCTCTGAATCGATCTTGAAGAACGTGGCTCCCGAGTTGCAGGAGCTTCGCGACAAGCGGGTGACGCCGATTGCCACGAGCGCCGTGAATCGGGTCGTCGTCAGGCAGGGAGAGCAGGCCATCGAGTTGCTCAAGTCCGAAGGCAGTTGGCGAATCGCGGACGCTTCCTCGCCCGATGCTTCGAGCGCAGCCGAATTCGCCGCGGTCGACGATCTTCTGAAGGCCGTGCGCGACCTCAATGCCGTGGGATTCGAAGATCAGGTGTCGCCGGCGTTCGGGCTTTCGAGCCCGCGGGTCACGATCGAATTGACGGCCGAAGGAAAGATCGGCACGGTCACGCTCGCGATCGGCGGGGCAACGCCGAGTAAGACGGGCGTGTACGTTCTGAACGAAGGTGACGGACACGTCTCGGTGGTTTCGGCGGAATCGGTGGATCCACTGCTGATTTC
>JAPULF010000596.1 GCA_027295245.1 Planctomycetota bacterium | reverse complement strand
GTGGTGGCTGTTCACGACCGCACCTCCTCCATCGTCGAGCAATATCGTGCGATTCGAACGTGGTTGCTGAGCCACACCGCCCTGGGCGAGCACAATTGTGTCGCGATCACCAGCAGTGTCGCCCTCGAGGGGAAGACCGTCACCACCGCCAACCTCGCGGTGGTCCTCGCCGAGGTCAGGCACATGAACGTACTGGTGGTCGATGCCGACTTTCGCCGCGGCTCGCTCGCACAGCAATTTCGGACGGAAAACTCCCCCGGGCTGGCCGACGTGCTCGCCGGGAAAATCCAACTCAGCGAGGCCATCGCCCAAACGCCGATCTCCAACCTGTCATTTCTGCCGGCCAGCAAGTGCTTCGGGCTCAACCCCACGGAACTCTTCAATTCCAAGTCTGCATCGCTTGTCTTCGATGAAATCCGCGAGAGGTATCATTACGTCCTGGTCGATACTCCTCCCGTGCAGTCTTTTTCCGATGTCGGCGTGATCGGTGCGCTTTGCACGGGCATCGTCATGGTCGTTCGCATGCGCAAAACCGCGTCGACACTGGTGCGGCAGTCGGTGCAATGGTTGCAGGCCAACAATCTCAACGTGATCGGCTGTATCGCCGCGGCCGCGAGGAGCAAGCCCACGCGGCTGGTATATCAATACGACAAGGGATAGCAGCACCTGGCAAGAGGGGGCCGACTGCCAGCCGAACGGCCTTCACGATGACGCGGCCGGCGGTCGTAAATGCCGGGTCTGTGCGACGGACGCACCGCCCCCCGGCCCGCCTGTCCTATTCACCTTATCGGTTTCGGGGTACCCGGTGACACCTACGCATTCTGCCATGCCGCTCGCCGCATCAATCCGGGTTTATGAATACAACACGGGTCTCACGCAGGATTGGCAGGCGTACACGAAGAACCACGCCGAGGCGACCCTCTTTCACGAACTCCCTTGGAAACGCGCCGTCGAGCGGACCTTCGGTCACCGTTCCTGGTACCTGCTGGCGGGCCAAGACGATCGCATCGTCGGCGTCCTACCCCTCTTCCAGATTAACAGCGTCGTGGCGGGCCGCTTCCTGGTGAGCCAGCCCTACGCGACCTACGGCGGTGTCCTCGCCGACCGACCCGAAGTAGCCGCCGCACTGCTCGACGAGGCAAAGGCGTTGGTCGAGAGGATCGGCGC
This sequence comes from Planctomycetota bacterium, assembly GCA_027295245.1. Classification (GTDB taxonomy): domain Bacteria; phylum Planctomycetota; class Phycisphaerae; order UBA1845; family UTPLA1; genus JAPULF01. The sequence continues at coordinate 1,429 of JAPULF010000596.1, read as the reverse complement.
CCGATCCCTGGAATTGCGGTCCATTCGGGCCGCCGATCCCGGGGTCCCGGTTCAGAGCCGGCACGTCAGTTTTCAGCGGGCACTACCCGACGATCCGGATGCCGTACTTCCCGCGATGCCGAGAAAGGCCCGCGCCGCGGCCCGACGCGCCGAAGAGCGCTACGGACTCGATGTCTCGTTCGATCCCGGAAACCTGCGGACCGTTTGGTCGCTCTACGCCCGGTCCATGCGACGTCTCGGCTCGCCGAATTACCCCTATCGTTTTTTTCGTGAGCTGCTTGCGGCCCTCGGAGATCGTTGTGTCGTTCAGCTCGTTCACATGGCCGGGCGTCCGGCGGCTGGCCTTCTCACGTTCCTGCATCGTGACACGGTCATTCCCTATTTCGCCGGCACGGACGAACGAAAATCGATCTACGGACTGAATCAATACTTGTATCTCCGAGCCATGAAGTGGGGCGTTCGAAACGGCTATCGTAAATTCGACTTCGGTCGATCTCGAATCGACAATCACGGGGCGTGCGATTTCAAACGGCATTGCGGCTTCGAGCCCCTGCCGCTGCAGTATCAGACATATGTGTCTCCCGGACGCGAGGCCCCTGAACTGTCACCCGATGCACCGCAGTGGTCGTTGGCCCGCTCCGTTTGGAAGCGGTTGCCCTTGCCCGTAACTCGACCGCTCGGAGGCTGGATTTCCAGGTCGATACCCGGCTAACAGGAAAAGTACGCGGAGTCCGATGGAGAGATTGCGTTGAGAGCCCGAAAGAACATACTGTATCTCACAAACCGGGTTCCTTATCCTCCGGATAAGGGAGACAAGATAAGGTCCTTTCATCAAATGGACCACTTGGCTCGGTTCCACAATGTCTATTGCGCCGCCTTCGCCGATACCCCCGAGGACCTTTCCAGGGCCGCAACGCTTCGGCAATGGTGCGCCGCCGTGGCCGTGGTGCCTTGGGGGCGTGCCGCCGCGATGACCCGCGCGACGTGCGCCCTGCCCGGTCGCAATCCCCTGAGTCTGGCGGCCTATCGCAATCCGAACATGTCTCGTTGCCTGTCGGAATGGGCGGGCAACGTGTCGTTCGATGCGGTCATCGCGTTTTCCTCGACAATGGCCCCGTATGCACTGGGTGTGCCCGCGGGCCGACACGTGCTCGACCTGTGCGATGTCGACAGCCAGAAGTGGTTGGACTATGCCGACAGGGCGACCTGGCCGATGTCGATGGTGTGGCGCACTGAAGGCACCCGCCTCCGCATTTACGAACAGTGGTGTCTCCGTCGATTCGATGCCGTTCTGCTCATCACCGAGCAAGAGTCTCGCATCCTCGATCCTCGACAACGGGGCCCGACGATCGGTGTGATTCCCAACGGAGTGCGCCTGCCCCCGGCCGCGCCGCCGCCCGCATCGAGGCTCGGCCCGGTCGTGGGATTC
>JAPULF010000595.1 GCA_027295245.1 Planctomycetota bacterium | reverse complement strand
CCCACGTGCATCACCCGCTCGCGGGCCCATCCGGTCTTTTCGAGGGCCAGGTCGAATATCTTGGATGCCGGCTTGTACGACCGCGCATCCTCGGACGTGACGATCGCCGCCACCTCGATTCCGTGGCTCGTCAACGCCGATTCGGCATCCTTGCGATCCGCGTTCGACACGATGCAAACCGGATGCCGCAACGCACCGAAAAAATCGCGCACCTCCGGCTGTAGCGGCGGACGCATCCAATACGACTCGAGTTTCTTGACGTACGAAAGGGGTTCCACCGTCACTCCGTGGGCCTGCGTCACCTCGACAAGCGTCTTGATTTCCAGATCGAACAGCGTGAGGAACGCCTCGTCGTTCGCAACTTCCACCTCGGCGAAAAACCGATCACCCCAGGCAATACTGAGTTCATGCGCCGTGAGCCGCATGTCGTAGTCCGCCACCACGTCCGCGCAAACCGACTCCACCGCCGCCCGATCGCCGTCGGTCAGCGTCCCGTACAAATCCAGAAACAGCCCGTCCAGTTGCATGAATCTGCACTCTAACCGAAACGGCCGCCGGAAATACACCTCCAGGCCTCTTCGGCCCCTACTTGCCAACGCAAAACCGCGCGAATATCCGCCCCAACAGATCATCCGCCAGGTCCTGCCCGACCAAGAGGCCGAGAGCGTCGGCCGCCGTGCGAAGTTCGAGCGCCACAAGGTCGGCATTCTCCAACGAATCTCCCGACGCCGAAGCGATCGCAATCGCGCCCTCAACCGCCGCGATCGCGCCCTGAAGACCCTCGCGATGTTCCGCCATCAACGCAATCGTCGCGTCGTTCCGGTCCATCGGGCGATCGCCCAACCCATCCTCGATCATTCGGCGGAGCCGTTCGCATCCTTCACCCGTCAGCGCGCTCGTCACGCAAATCGTATCGGAGGAACTGTTTCCGGCCCACTCACGCAACTCCGCAAGCCCGCCCGATGCCAGCAAATCCGACTTGTTCGCGACACAAAGCGACGAGGCCGCCGACAATCCACCCCTGCCCGAAGGTCGCCCGCGCGACGCGTCATATACCTCGATCAGCAGGTCTGCGTTCGCACTCTCCCGCCGGGCTGCATCCTGGGCCCGTGCTTCGACATCCGAAGTCGCCTCCCCGGTCCCCGCGGCGTCGATGAGCAGACACTCCGAATGCCTCAACTGAAGCGGGGCGGACAGAACATCGCGTGTCGTTCCCGCGACCGGCGTACAAATCGCTCGATCCATTCCGGTCAGACGATTGAACAGACTGGACTTGCCCGCGTTCGGCGCCCCGGTCAGCACGACCCGCGGCAACCGGCCCCAACGCTCGGCCCGCAACCCCGCGTCGGCCGCCCCTTGCAACGACTCCCGGACCGAACCGAGCCGCTCGCGAAGCTGATCCGGCGTAATGAACTCGATCGGCTCATCCGCAAAATCCAGCGCCCCCTCCACCAGCGAAAGCAAATCCGCCAGCTCCTCCCTCGCCCCGTTCGCCGCACGCGACAACGCCCCGTGCAACAGGTTTTCCGCGGCCTGCAGTTGCCCATCCGATCGGGCCGCAATCATCGCCGCCACCCCGTGCACCTGTGCGATATCCATCATCCCCGCGAGGTACGCACGCGCCGTAAACTCCCCGGCCTCCGCCCGTCGCGCCCCCCCGCCCAGCAACGATTCCATCGTGAGCCCCACCACGCCCGGCGCGCCGAGCAGATGAATCTCCACGATATCCTGTCCCGTATAGCTACGCGGTCTCCGAAACAGCGCCACCGACGCCGGCAGACCCGCATCCGCAATACGAAGCGTTCCATCAAGATGCAAGCCGCCGCCGCAATCCGGAAGACGCCGTCCATCCGAAGCCGCGAACACGCCCTCGGCAATCTCGAACGCACGCGCTCCGCTCAACCGAATTATCCCGCGGACCGCCGACCCGGGCGGAGAGCTGACGGCAACGATCGTGTCTTCAAGATTCATGTGACGAATAGAATCTCGCCGGCCCGTGCTTGAAACGGGTGGCACCAGCAGGTGCGGGTAGCGGCCGGAGCCCACCGGGCCTCAATCAACAACCGCCGCCGCCTGCGCCTCGCATTTCTTCCATCGATTCAAGGCCCCGGAAGACTGGTCCGCCAAATCGGGCAGGCCGTGCGGCGCCGCCTTCGAATCTGCGTCAACCGTGCAGAACAAGAACGTCCCGGTCACCACCAGCCGGCGATCGTTCCGGGGCTGAAGAAGACGCCCGTCAACTCGGACCCCGATCGTCGATTCTCCGATGTAGTCCACCCGGCCCGACAATTGCAGGATTTCCCCGAGACGCGCCGGCTGACGCATCGAAAGACTCCGGATCGACATGAAGACCAGCGGGCGAGGATGCACAAAGCAACCCTCCGCCGTGACGTAGGCCATCTGCACGCACCACTCCACACAGCGCCCCGCATACAAGGTCCGGTGGTGATTGAGGTCCTCGCTCTTGACGAAGTGATTCGTCGTCATGACTTGATATGGAGGCGCGTCCGGCTGCATCTGAGGCCCTTGCTTGCCCGCGTTCGGGCGGCGATCGATCGGCACGATCGCGGTGACGAAAAAGTCAGTATAACCCACGCCAATTCGGTCGTCAGTGCGGAGGCGAAGGCCCCGATTCGGTCCCCTGGCTGCAAGCGAACAGACTCGTCCACTGATCCACCGTCAGTTCCTCCGGTCGGGCATTCGGTTCGATCCCGAGAGACGCCATCCCTTCCAGCACCCGTGGACCCGAGGGCGATCGCTTCGCATTATGGGACATTGTCTTTCGACGATGCTGGAAGAATCCCCGAACGAATCGCGCGAACCCCGCGGCCTCATCGGGCCCAATCCGGCAATCCTCTCGAATATCCACTCGGAGCATCGTCGTGGACACCTTCGGCACGGGCCAGAACGCCTCGGGCGGCGCCTGACAGACACGGCGGACGGTCGCCAGGGCCTGAATGACGACCGAGGCCGGTCCGAACGCCCCCGACGAGGGGGCCGCCAAGAACCGATTTCCGACCTCGCTTTGCACCGCGAAGCACATCCGCCGCAAGGGAAGGCTCGACAAGAGCAGGTCGATCACCAGAGGGGTCGCGATGTCATAGGGCAGGTTCGCCACAAGCATGAGCACCCCCGAAACCTGTGAAAAAGCGGCCCGGACGGCGGCCGTGAATTCGGGCGCAAGCGTGGACTTATCTTGAAGCGCATCCAACTGGAGAAGGGTCAGGTTCGTCGCCCCCGAATTCTGTTCCCCGGCAATGGCCGCCAGGTTCGGATCGATCTCGACCGCCACCACCCGCCCCGCCGATGCGGTCAGCAGCCCGGTCAACGAGCCTGTTCCCGCCCCGACTTCGATCACGCAGTCGTTCGGACCGATATCCGCCGCATCGACAAGTTTGCCCATCAGATGGCGATCGATCAGAAAGTTCTGGCCGAACCGCTTGCGAGGGGACAGCCCGCGTGCCTCCAGAAGGCGTCGAATGACCGATTTTGTTTGAAACAGGGCGTCACTCATCGTGTTCGAAATGCCCCTCTCCAATCCGCGACGCCGTTTATAATAGCCTCGACCGGACCACGTGCCATGATTGGATGGTAACGACAATCCTGGAAACCGGAGTCGAACATGCGATCTCATCAAGTATTGCGAAGTGCGGCCGATCAGGTCGGGGTCAAGTCCCTGGCGTCTGAATTGCGACTCAGTCCCGCCCTGATTTACAAGTGGTGCGAACAGCCCGACAGCGAGGACGCCGACGCCAGCGGAACCCGAAACCCCCTCGACCGCCTCAGCGACATCGTCCGTATCACCGGACACATCCCGGTCGTGAGCTGGCTGTGCCACGAGGCCGACGGGTTCTTCGTCCACAACCCCGAAGCCGAGTGCCGCGACATCGACTCGGACTTGCTCCAATCCACCCAACACCTCGTATCCCACTTCAGCAAACTGCTCGCCGAGGTCAGCCGCTCCGTGGCCGATGATGGGGCCATCGATGCATCCGAGGCCGACAAGATCCGCCAGCATTGGGAAGAACTGAAGACCACCGCCGAAACATTCGTAGTCGCCTGTGAAAGAGGCGTCTATCGCAAGGATGCCAAGTAATCGCCCGGCTCGGCCCCCGGCTGGCATTCCCCCATGCAACGCAATTTGAAGTTTTCCATATACTCTACAAGGATGACTCCTTACCCGGGACACAACCGCTTTCGCCCGCGCCCCCTGTGGATCGCCATCGCCCTCTGCTTGTTCGCGATGGGCGGCCCGGGTTGCAATGACCCGAATGCCTCCAACCAGGACGTCCAATCGTTCGGCAAGGGCTATGAGGACGGCAAACGCGAGGGTCTGGACTCCTGGTCGGACATGCACTCCGGCTGGACGTGGCTCTGGACCGAGTCTGACGTGTATCGCCAGGACTACCACCGCGGCTGGGCCGACGGCCGTAATCTGCGAAAGTTGATGGATCGTCAGAAAACACTGGAGCGATAGCTTCCAACGCGGCATCCGTGCCCGCCCGGTTCGGATGCTCGAGCAATCTCGTGAGGAATAGATGAAGATAGAAATCGATGATCGGTCCGGCGTGTCGGTCGTAAGGCTCGACGGTGAAATGCAAGGCGGGGCGGAGCTGACCGAAAAGGTCCACGCCATCCTGGACAAACCCGCGCCGAAGATCGTCCTCGACCTGGGCGCCCTGAGCTACCTCAATTCCGCGGCCCTCGGAACGCTCGTCGCCACGACCGCCCGTGCCAACACCCAGGGCGGCCGCGTCATCTTCGCCAACCCCACGCCCTTTGTCTCAGGCATCCTCGAGGCCACCCGCCTCAACAGCTTCTTCGAAATGAGCGACTCGGTCGACGAAGCCCTCGCGCGGTTCTCGTAACCGGCCCCATCCACGCCGCGTCACTCGTACGCCCCGTGTACATACCACCTCTGCGTCTTTAACTCCCGAAACACCCAGAACTGCTGCCCGCCCTCCGTCGTCACCCGAAAGTAGTCCCGCCGAACATCCGCCCCGCGCCACCAGCCCGTCTCCAACCGCTCCGGCCCCGCTGCCGCCGACACTTCGTAC
>JAPULF010000594.1 GCA_027295245.1 Planctomycetota bacterium | reverse complement strand
CCGGGCGACTTCGCTTTCGCGCGTCAGATCATAATCGCGAGACCGCGGGACCCGGACATTGCACGCCGGCACGCCGACCCGGCCCAATTCGGCCTGCAACACCCGACCGAGGAATCCACCTCCACCCGTGACAACGATCGTTTCTTCCGCAAGATTCATGTCGTGGCGAATCCTAGCACGATGGTTCAGCGCGCCGCCGGGCGACGCCAACGAACCCGCACTGCCTGCGGGGATCATACAGCGCAGCGCGGCTGGGTTCACGAGTCGGCCCCCCTGCGTCGATCGCCGAGATGATGTACAATCGGCTTGCCGACACCATAATCCAACGGGGCCATGCTCATGGGTACAGGTTCTGTCTACCTGGATGACGGATAGGCCGCAAGGGCGAGTCGCACGGCCTTGACTAGTCGGGACTCGGTTCGACGAATATGCGGGCGATTCGTTCGGCGGCGCGACCATCCCACAGTTCCGGCGTTCTGTCGGTCTGGACGCCGCCGGACTTGATTTCGGCGAATGCCGCCAGAATGGCCTGAGCGCTCGACCCGCACAGACGGTTGGTGCCATGTGTAATCGTTACCGGGCGTTCGGTGTTCTCGCGCAGCGTCAGACAAGGCACTCCGAGTATCGTGGTCTCCTCCTGTATGCCGCCGGAGTCCGTCAGCACGACGCAAGAGTTGTCCATCAGCTTCAAAAAGTCCAAATACCCCAGCGGCTCCGGCGTCTTCAGCCCCGTCAACGATTCAACACGGGCGTCCAGGCCCATGGCCGCGATGTTCTTTACTGTCCGGGGGTGCATGGGAAAGATGATCGGCATGTCTTTGGAGATGACCTCGAATGCATCGAGAATCGAGGCGAGCGTTTCCGGAGTGTCCACGTTGGAGGGCCGGTGAAGCGTAACAACGGCATATTGCTTCGGACTCAGCCCGTGGGTTTCCAGAATCGAAGACTGCCCGGCCCGGGTGCGGTGCTGCATCAGGGTGTCGATCATGACGTTTCCGACGAATCGGATTTTGTTCTCCGTGACCCCTTCCCGGCGTAGGTTTTCAATCCCGCTTTGCTCGCTGACCAACAACAGGTCGCTGATTGCGTCCGTAAGCAGCCGGTTGATTTCTTCCGGCATCGACCGATCGAAGCTGCGCAGTCCGGCCTCGACATGGGCGACCCGGATGTTGAGCTTGCTCGCCACCAAGGCGCATGCGATTGTGCTGTTCACGTCACCGACCACGACCACCCAATCCGGCCGGCGTTCCATGAGGATCGGTTCGAAGCGACGCATGATTTCGGCGGTCTGAGCCGCGTGAGACCCGGAACCGACCTCCAGATTGACGTCGGGCTCCGGAATCCGGAGATTCTCGAAGAAGACTTTGTTCATGGCGGGATCGTAGTGCTGACCCGTGTGAACGATTTGCGACTCGATCCTGCCGGTTTCCCGGAAGGCCGCCACCAGCGGCGCGATCTTCATGAAATTCGGGCGTGCCCCGCAAACACACGTGATGCGGATCATGTACCATCCTCCGATCGCTCGCCCGGGCATCGCCACGGCGCGGCAGCCGATCCGTGAGAAATGATACTCCGTTTCAGGGACGCCCGACACTGAATCGTTCATGGTGCGACTTCCGAAAAGCTTCTTCCGAAGATGCCGCGACGGGCTCGGACGATCGGAGAATCGGAGCGATTCTTCGTTCGGGTTTGACGGCAATGGCCAGGCGTCGCATCCGGCGGGCGGTAGATGTACGATACCATCCACGGAATTCGACCGAAGGCCGGACTCGATTTTCCGGCCGAGTGGAACTTGGAGGTTTGATGCAAACGAGACGTTGTACTGAATCTGCGCGGGCCCTGCTCGGGATGTGTTCGTTGGCCATTATCTTCTGTGCAGGCTGCGTAGAACTGCCGGTCGCGGCCAAGAACACCCTGCACGAGGCCCGTACGAGCTACGAGCGCGGAGACTATTCGGCCGCCAATCGCAAGCTCGATCAACTCATTCGCGACTATCCGACGTACACCCAAACCGCCGAGGCGTATTACCTGCGGGCGCTGTGTCACACGGCCCGTTCGAACATGGGCCGGGCCGGCGAGGATGTGAAACAGTGCATCGCGAAGTCCTCCGATCCGACGCTGACCGCCAAGGCCCACGCCATGGCGGGGGCGATTCTGTTCGATCAAGGCAACGCGGATGCCGCGGCCGGGCATTACCGAAAGGCCCTGCGAAACCTGCCCAAGGAATCGCAGAATGACTTGGTGTATTACCGGTATGGGATCTGCCTCCAACGGCTGGGGCGCTGGAAGGAGGCGAAAGTCCAGTTCGCGACGATCCTGAAACAATACCGTGGCAGTTCGCTCGCCGAACATGCCCAAAGGCTGCACGATTGGTCGCACCCGTACTTTGCCATCCAGTGCGGGGCGTTTCGCGATCGCGACCGGGCCGCGAAACTGGCAAGAGAACTCGGCCGTTCGCGGATCAATGCCACGGTGGAGGGTCGTATCACCGCCGGTGAGACGCTGCACTCGGTCCTGGCCGGTAGATATACGACGTACGAGGAGGCCCGACGCGCCCTTCCGACCATCCGACGTCGGGTGGACGGCGCGATGATCGTTCCATAGATTCTTGGGTCGTTCCGGGGGACAGAGCGCCACACGTGCGGTACAACCACGCTTCATGAGCGTCCCCGGCCAACCACCGATTGAAACGCCCGAACCCGCGGGGAACGGACCGGGCGGACTCTTTCGCAGCGGCCCGCTGGCCGAATCGCTCGGCGTGTACCTGCCGGCGACGGTTGCGTTCAGGTTGATCAACTTCGGTCGGATTTTGCTGCTGAGTTGGTACATGCTGCAACAGCAGTTCGGACTGTTCACCATGATTCTGCTGGTGGTGAACGTCATGACGCCGCTGTGCAGCTTCGGCCTGAACGATGCGGTCACGCGATACGTCCCGCAGCATGAGGCCCGCGGCACCTTGGCGGCAATGGTTCGCCGATCAGTGATCCTGCTGATGGGCGTGACTGTGCTGACGCTCGCTCCGATTTTCATTTTCGGGCGACACCTGGGCGGGTTTCTTTATACGCGGATCATCTCCGACTCGACGCTGCTCGATGATCATGCCCGCCACGCGGTGGACCTGGCCCGGGTGTCGGCGATCGTGATCGCCTTGCTCGCGTTCTATTTCTTTCTCTTGTCGGTCCTGAAGGGCCTTCGCATGTTCACGGCCTTGTCGTTGATGGAGATCATGCACGGCGGGCTGTTTCTCGCGCTCAGCATCGGCGCGATCGCCTTGGGCGAACCGCAAGCGCTGACGCTCACCTGGTTGTACGCATTGTCGCTTGTCGTTCCAATTGCGTTGGGCGGTCTGGGTTTGCAGCGCGTGTTGAGCGCTTGGACCGGACAGCACGGCGCGATCGACGGAGGCGGCGTCGGACGCACGCTGCTCGGGTTCGGATTCTGGGCGACGCTGGCCGGGGGGACCTGGCAGATCATGGTCTATTTCCCGGCATGGTATCTCAACAAGGTACACGGCAACGACGCCGTGGCCGTGTTCGCGGCGGTGCGGCAGATCGGGCAGTTCGTCCTGATCGGGGCGGTTGCGCTGGTGGCCGTCGTCATGAGCAACGTCGCAAAGACCTGGGAGACGCGGGGTCGGGAGGAGGCCGACCGGCAGTTGTCGCTGGCGTTTCGGGGGTGCTGCCTGGGTCTGTTCTTCGGTTGCGTGCTCGTGGCGCTCGCGAAGGACCTGATCATACGAATGTATCCGCCTGTCTACGAAGCGGGGGCGAATATCCTTCCGTTGCAACTACTCTTCTTCTTGCTTGCGGCGTTCCTGTCGTTTCTGGCGATTCACTTCCAGTTGATCGAAAAGGCCCGACACCTGTTTTGGCCCTGGCTGACCGGGATTACCGCGAACGTCGTCCTGGCGCACTGGCTGGCGGGACCGGACGCGGCGTCGGTCAGGGCGGGCCCGCTATGGAAGGCGGTCTCTCCTATAACGACGCACGTCTTTTCCGTCGGATTCTCGGACCGGGCCGGGTTGGACAGCGCCGCCTGGTGCGGCGTGTTCGGCGTGGCGGCGGCCCTGGTGGTGTGCCTGGCGCTGCTTCGCAAGGAAGGGCGAGGGCCGGGGCGCGGTTCGCCGTTGATCATTCTGGGGGCCGTTCTGTTGGCGACCCACGCGTGGATCCTGGCGGCGGGAACCACGGTCCTCTTGATACTGACACTCGCGACCGAGGTGCTCTTCACGCGAGAAGAGCGCCGCCGGCTCTTCGCGCTTGCGATGGGCGCCGTCCGACAAGCGCCCGGCCTTCGATCGCGCCGGCGTGACCGTGACGCCGATTGATTGTGTGAAGCGGCCTCGAGATGGTCCTTGTGGCTTACCATCTCAATCGAATGAAAGAGCACTCATCATCCGACAGTGTGGGATAACCCAACTACCCTGAGTGTAGGTGCGCAAACGGATAATTGGCTAACTCGTCGGTCAGTTGATTGCGGTGCTCGGCGGCCGTGGCGTAGATTTGTTTCAGCGCCGGAACCTCGCGCGTCGCGATGGAATAGATCTGGCCTGCCGCCCGCCAATCGTCGGTGATGGTTTCGAAATCCGCTTCGAAGTCCGGCTGTGCGATCCCCACGCGCTTCAGCGCCCGATTAATCCCCGATATTGCCGAACCCGACAGGCCCGCTTGTGTGAGGGCCTTCGACACGAGACCCCCAAGTTGCAGTGTTTGAGCAAGCTGAAGGGGCCGCGAACCTGGTTGGAGATCGCTATGATCCGGATCGTCCTGCGCAAGCACCGCCGTCCGAAACAACTCCGGCAGGAACCACTCCGCCATCATTTCCGCGCTCAGTTCGTTGTGGTCGATTCCGAAGACCTCGCGTTCCCGCGCAAGCATCCCGACGGTGTCATCAGGGTCCACGGCATTCAGAACTTGGGCGAAAGACTCCGGCTTGAAGGTAGCGAGCGCCAGCCGGCCGATCTTACTCAACAGCCCGCACGTGAACGTTTCGTCGGGGCAGAAGGATCCGAGTCGGCGAACGATTTGACGAGCCGCCACAGCGCGGCCGAGCGATACAGACCAGAACTGATCGTAATCGAAGCGCTTACAGGAATCGCGCCTGTGGTTTCCAATGAGTGAGAATCCCAACGCAAGTTGCTTGACGGTCTTGATCCCGAGCAAGGCGATCGATTGGCGGATGGACGCGATCGGCCTCGCGATCCCGGCGATCGGTGAGTTTATGAGCTTGAGCAGCCGCGAAACGATGGCCGGATCGGAACTGACCAGGGTGGCGATGGCCTCTATCGAGGCATCCTCCGATTCTGACAACCGCAGGATTTCCAGCGCCACCCCGGTCGGCGATGGCAACCGACCGGACGCCTTCAATCTCTCAAACGACGGACTGGCCACGGTGGTACCCCAAAAACACGACTTCGGACCGATCCTATTACGACATCTTCGGTTGGTTGGGTGGCGGCGATGAGCCTCGTCCCGGAGTGAACCGTGTCCAGTTCTCGGACTGCCGGTTTCAAGGGTTCGCGGAAATGAAAGCGGCGACCCAACATCCACGGTCAAGAATAGGAGGGCTCTGGCCGTGCGAGGGCGCCCGCAAGTCGATTCGCGCAGAATTTGCGCCGATCCAACTGGACCATAATGCCAT
>JAPULF010000593.1 GCA_027295245.1 Planctomycetota bacterium | reverse complement strand
TGCGCCTGCCTCAGTATACCGAGGCGGGTTGTGCGAAGTGTCACTCGCAGATTACGGACATCGATCGCTTCGCGGGCGAGCGTAAGGGCGTTCGAATCAATCTTGGACAGCACCTCTTCCTTGAGGTGGGGTGCATAAACTGTCACAACGTGGACGATCTGAAAGGCTCGCGGCGCGTGGGGCCGGACCTCGCGCGCGTTGCGTTCAAACTGACGCCGGGCTTTGTGCAGCGATGGGCGTATTTTCCACAGAAGTTTCGGCCATCGACGCGCATGCCGCACTTCTTCCGGCAAGAGAACAACCTGCCGCCGAGCCGCAACGAGCACGATCCCGACCCGATCCTTCGGATGGAGACGGAGATTCAGGCGATCACGCACTATTTGAAGACGTTCACCACGCCGTACCGTTCGCATGCGGCGCCGGAGGGCGTGGCGGGCGATGCGATCCGCGGTGAGGCCCTGTTCGATTCGGTCGGCTGCCTTGCGTGTCACGTGAACCTGGATGCCAAGGACCCGTTGGACGACGCCGGCCGCAAGCTGGGCGAGGTGTGGATAGCGAACGAATTGCAGCGGATCGACGGGCTTTCGGCGGAGGATGCCAAGTCCAGATTCGACGAGATGTCAAAGAACCAGCGGGTTCGTTTTGCGATGCACCGGTTCGAGCCGCTACGGCGGGAAAAGGCCCTTGACCGCCGACAGGCCGAGGAAATCGCGGCCGACAACGAGGAACGCGAGCCCGACGAGGCCAAGATGTACGTGCCTCCGGCGTTCACGCGTTTCGCGCCCGAGCTGTCGGGCGTCGGCTCGAAGTTGGTTTCGGACGCGGATGACGAAGCGCAAAAGGAGCGAGGTCGCCAGTGGCTATACAATTGGTTGCGCGACCCCAGGCATTTTTCGTCTACCTCGAAAATGCCGCAGTTGTTCAAAGACAATTACTACTGGAAGAGCGAGCCGGGTGAACGTCGGGCCCAGCGCGATCAGGATATCCTGGATATCACCGAGTTCCTTCTGAGCCTTCGAAACGACGACTTCGACACGACGCCGTTCGCCGACGACGAGAGGCACCAGGCCGAGGCCCGGCGTCTGATCCGGATGCTGCTCGGCGGGCAAAACACGGAGAGCGTCACGGAGAAGATACTGAACGACGAGGGGGCCACGCGGAGTCGGCCGTACGGCCGATTGACAGGCGCGGTCGTCCAGCAGATGTTCAAGTCGTTTGGCGGCGGCGACGCGGGCCGTCAGCGGGTTCTCGACACGATCGCCGATCAGGACGTGCAGGGGCGTCAGAAGCTGTTCGTGGGCATGAAAATGATCAGCCATTACGGCTGCTACGCCTGCCACCTGATCCCGGGCTTCGAGGATGCCACGCGGCCGGGCACGGACCAGACCGCGTGGGGCCAAAAGTTTATTTCCCAGTTGGACTTCGCATTCTACTCCCCGCCGTTTCACCATGACATCGCAGAGCAGGAGGACGTGTTCGGCCCGCTGTACCGAACCGATGGGGAATATGCGGAGGACGGGGCGCACCTCATTCGTGATATCAACGACACCACCACGCACGACAATCCGAAGGCGGGGATCGACCTCCTCCATAACCATGCCTCGTTCGCCTACTACAAGTTGCGAAATCCGCGCATCTTCGATCGGGATAAGATCAAGAAACCGTACGACAAGTTGAAGATGCCGAACTACTTCTTCACGGAAGAGGAAGCCAGGTCGTTGGTCACATTTCTGCTGAGCCGGCGCGACCCGTGGGTCTCGGAGGCAGTCAAGGTGAGATACGATGGCAACCCGTCGGGCAAGATCGCCCAGGGCAGGGCTCTCGTGCGGGAGTTGAACTGCGTCGGCTGCCACGCGATCGAGTCCAATGCCGCCAACCTGCACCAGTATTTCTCGCAAGACATACAGATGGATGATCAGAAACCCATTCATCCGCGGTTCAGGCCGCCGCTTCTCTGGGGCGAGGGGGCCAAGGTCCAATCGCCGTGGTTGCACAAGTTTCTGGCGGACGTGGAAATGTTGCGTCCGTGGCTAAATGTCCGGATGCCGGGCTTTCATCTCACGGCCGAACAACGCACGACCCTGGTCGAGTATTTCGTGGGTCTCAGCCAGGACGAATCACAGATTCTGCGGGAGGAACTCGAGCCCGTCATGGAGTACATCGCGGACGCGCATCGGGCGTTGACGACGGATGACGAAACCGGCGGCGACGGAAACGACGCGGTCGGGGGCGACTGGTTCATGTCGGAGGCATTGAGGAAGCGGTCGGATTTCCTGGCGCGGTGGGCGGTCTATCACGAACAGATCAGGCCGACGGCGCTGAATACCTATGGCGAAACAGATGCGGGGGAGGTCTTCGAGAATTACACACAGCCGGCGTACGCGGATACGCTGGGTCGATCCAAGTTCATCGCGGACGTGTTTGATATCGATTTTCCGTTTCCGCGGACGGTGGCGCCGAATGTTGACGACGCTCGATTCAAGCTCGGCGAGGAGCTGTTTTACAACCAGCGTTGTCTCTCGTGCCACGTGGGCGGGGACCCGAGCGTGCCCGGGACGACTCGGGACATCAAGGCTCCGAACTTCGCCTTGACGAACGAGCGCTTGCGCTACGACTGGGTTTTGAATTGGATTCGAAACCCGCAGGCGATCCAGCCGGGCGCGAATATGCCGCTGATCGAGTTTGCGGGCCTGCCCGAGGAGTTGCAGGCATCGCT
>JAPULF010000592.1 GCA_027295245.1 Planctomycetota bacterium | reverse complement strand
CGCGCCGGTCCGGGCCATGCTCGACGCCACCCGCGCCGCCGTCGTCGGGGCCCACCCGCTCTTCGGGCCTTCCGTCCACTCGCTGCAGGGCCAGCGCGTCGTCCTTTGTCGCGGGCGCGGCGATGAATGGTTCGACTGGTTGCAGCAAATGCTGCAGGCACGCGGACTCTCGGTCATGGAGGCCTCCCCCGACGCGCACGACAAGGCCATGTCGATCGTGCAGGTTCTGCTGCACTTCGCCACCCAGGTCATGGGCAAGACCCTCGCCGACCTGGATGTCTCCATCGACGAGACGCTCGCCTTCACGTCGCCGATCTATCTCATGGAATTGCTGATGACCGCCCGGCACTTCGCCCAGTCGCCGGAATTGTACGCATCCATACAAATGTCGAACCCGGCCGCCCCCGACGTCACCGCCGCGTTTGCGGCCGCCGCCCGGTCGCTCCAGGCCGTGACCGCCGCCCGCGACCGCGAGGCGTTCATTCAATCGTTCAAAGACGTGCGGAGCTTCTTCGGCCCCTTCACCGACCGCGCCCTCGAGCAGTCTTCCTTTTTGATCGACCGGCTCGTCGAGCGGACTTAGGCGGCCCGCTCGTTGCAACGTCGAACAGCGGTCCGTTGGCCGATTCGTCACAGTCGACGACAATTGTATTATCCCCGTATTCGCTGCCCGGATGGCCCGGGGCCAGGAGGTCGCGCTTCTTGACCTTGCCGTCCAGGCCGATCTGCTCGTCGGCGCGGGCCGTCACCCGCTTGGCGATGGCCAGCAGATTGGACTTCAATTCTCTCTGGTTCACCCGCGTGATGGCGGCGCAGGCGTTGACGACCTCGCCGATGTAGCGCTCGAACATGCCGCGCCGATCGCTCTCGTATTTCTGCTTCTTGCGGCGATTCAGAAACGCCTGCAGCTTCCGCCCGCAATCCTGGACCGCCAGCTTGATCTCCTTGCGAATCTCGTCGTAGTCCGCGACGGCCTCCTTGCCCTCGCTGGTGAACGGCACCCACACACTGGCCATGTGGACGAACACCGCCAGCGGGCCCTGCGGCAGGCCCCCGCCCGGCTGCGACAGGCCATAGCGCCGCCAGTCAATATCTATAATGCTCTTGGTAATGCAGCATCCCGAAGTCTGAAACAGCAGCGGAACCCTATTGGCGAACCGCATCAACTTGGACGCGGTCGGACCCTTCCGTTCCTTGACCACCTTGCCGCGGCGGACCGTGGCCTCGTTGGCCTTGCCGTTTTCCTCTTCTTCCTTCGGGTCCGGGCCCAGCTCCCCGCCGTACGCCAGCCCGACTTCGATCTGGAACGGGTTCCCCCGATACACCGCCGGGCTTCGCGTGGTCGCCGTAAAGAACTCCGCTTGCACACCCTTCAACAATCCGGCCAACACCTGCTCCGGCCCGATCGGCGAAAGACAATTCGTCGACGGGGCCCGAATCGACGTCTCCTGCATCGCCTTGTAGAGCGTCTCGGCCTCGTGCATCCCGATCCGCGTCGACCGGGCCCGCGTCCCGATCCTGGCCTTCTTGCAAATCGACTGGGCGACCGCCGAACTGACGCGGCTGAACTCCGACGTTAGAAACTGTGTCATCGCCATGGCCTTGCCGTCCTTGAGCATCTTGATCAGGACGCCAAGCTCGATTCCATAGGGGTGCGGTTTGATCGCGATCGGCAGTTCCGGCGCCGTGTCCGAGCCGCGCGGGTACTCCGCGACGATGCCCAACGGATCGACGAATTCGAAACTCGCGTGCGGGTTCGCGATCGCCGTCAACTCGATATACTCGTCCACCGACGACCGGCCCTTCTGATATGCCGCCACCAGCTCGATCGACACCTCGGTTCCGTGGTCCCAATCCACGGACACGGTCTTGTCCTTGACGACCTGCGGATTGTTGGTCTTGGTGTTGATCTGCACTTCGTAGTAGTGGGCCGACGCCCGTTTGCCGGTCCTCGACGTGATCTTAATGCTCTTTCCGGTGGTCAAGAGTCCGTACATCCCCGCGGCGGAGATGCCGATTCCCTGCTGTCCGCGGCTCATCTTCAGTCGATGAAACTTCGACCCGTATAGCAGCTTTCCGAAGATGTTCGGAATCTGGCCCTTTACGATGCCCGGTCCGTTGTCGCGGATCGTGACGCAAAATCGCTCCGTGTCGGACTGCGTGATTTTGACGTGGATGTCGGGCAGGATGCCGGCCTCCTCGCAGGCATCCAGGCTGTTGTCGACGGCCTCCTTCACCGAGGTCAGCAGGGCCTTCCGCTTGTTGTCGAAACCGAGCAGGTGCCGGTTCTTGGCGAAGAACTCCGAGACGGAGATTTCGCGTTGCGCCCTGGACATGCTCTCGGCCGTGGCGTACGAGCGCTTCCTTGTTCGGCGCGGCGCGGCGACGGCCCGGGCCTTGGGCGGGGGGGTAGCGCCGGCTCGTTTCTTTCCCCGGCCCACTTGTATCGACTTCGATTTCGTTTTCGCCATCTGTGTCGCGCTCACCGCAACTCTTTTTCCGCCGGGCTCCGCGACCGGCTTGAACAGTCGCAACTGTTCGGATTCGATTCGGCTCGTTCGTGGGACGGTCTTGGTCCTGGCAGCCATGGGCATTCCCTCGCCGGCGGTCGACTCTGTTTCGGCCGCGATCCGATCCGTCGGTCGGCGGACGGGACAAGCCGGCCCTGTATTGAGTCGGCATAGTTCGGCATCCGACGTGAGCGCGCACCCGTCAACGTTGCAGCTACTGTGGCGACCTCAATCGTAGCGATCTTCGTAGCGGGCCTGCAACTCGCCGACCATCTCCTTGATACGCTGAGCCTGGTCCTTATGGCAAATCAGTGTTGCGTCCCGGCTGTGAACGACCACCAAGTCCTTCACGCCGATCGCCGCGATCAGATGATCGTCTTCGCTAACGAATACATTGCCGCGGCTGTCGAGCTGCACCAGCCGCTCGATCGCAACGGTGTTGTCGTCCCGATCCTGACCGACCACCGACGGCAGGGCGGTCCAGCTTCCCACGTCGATCCATTCCACGTTCATTTCGACCACGAGCACGCTGGGGGCTTTCTCCATCACGGCGAAATCGATGCTGATTCGCTTCAGCTCCGGATAGACTTCCGCCGCCAGCTTCATTCCGTCGGGCGAATGCCAGGCCCCGGCCATCCGCAGGGCCGCGTCGTGCGTCTGCGGAAGATGGTCCGCGAGTTGCCCCAGAATCGTCCGCGTTTTCCACGCGAACATCCCGCTGTTCCAATAATAATCGCCCGACGCAACGTACTGCCGGGCCGTGTCGAGGTCCGGCTTTTCACGGAACTCCTTGACGTTCCAGACTCCCGGTTGCAACGCGTCGCCGCGAAGCACGTATCCGAATCCGGTCTCCGGACGCGTCGGCTTGATTCCGAAAGTGACCAAGGCGTCGGGGTTTTCGTCGGCCGTCTTGAATCCGAGCCGGACGGTCTCCGCGAAACGATCCGTCGGCCGAATCAGATGATCCGCCGTGAACACGCCCATCGTCGTTTCGGGGTCTCGCCGATGCAAGATGGCGGCGGAGAGCGCGACGGCATTTGCCGTATCGCGTCCCACCGGTTCGCCGATCAGGTTTGCTTCGAGAATCTCGGGAAGTTCTTTTCCGATGGCCGGGAGGTGTTCCGCCAACGCGATCACGTAGATATCCGTGTCGGGCAGAAAGG
>JAPULF010000591.1 GCA_027295245.1 Planctomycetota bacterium | reverse complement strand
ATTTCGGCCTCAAAGGCAAACAACGTCGCGAACGGGTCGAGGAGCTGTTGGCCCTGGTCGAATTGCCGGCGGACTTCGCGGACCGATTTCCCAGGGAGCTGTCGGGTGGCGAAAAGCAGCGCGTCGCAATCGCCCGCGCGTTCGGCGCGGAGCCGGACGTGATCATATGCGACGAGGTTCTATCCTCACTCGACAACCTGGTCGCGGATACGATTCTCAAGCTGCTGAAGCATCTGAAAGAGAAGCTCGGCAGCGGCTACCTGTTCATATCGCACGACCTGGCGACCGTCGCCAGCATCGCCGACCGTGTCATTGTTATGTTTGCCGGCTGTGTCTGTGAGGAGGGGTCAGTGGCGGAGGTGTTTTCGCCGCCGTATCATCCCTACACGTCGCTGCTCATCTCTTCAGTGCCGGAACTTCGCCAGGATTGGCTCAACGATGTGCTGGAATCCCGGGGCGCGCGGGAAGACCTCGGCGGCGCCGGCGCCCCGTTGGACGTGGGGTGCGCATTTCGGACCCGTTGTCCCCTTGTCGTTGAGGGTGTTTGCGAGTCCGTGTCGCCACCCGCTCGGGAGATCGGCGGGCGTAGCCACCATGTTGTTTACTGCCATCGTGAAATCGACGAACTCACCGCAGCATCAGAAAAATAGCGGCCATTGTTGGATGAGAGACGCGACACATAGCCCGGAGCGCAACGATGATTCAATCCAAATTTGGTAACGGTTGGCACGACAGTCTGCAGTACCACGCCATGTGTGGAGACAAGCTATTCGCTGTCCGCGTATTCTGGACCGAGACCCTCTGGCATCACTCGGCCTGGGTCTACGATGGGAGCGTGCGGGAGTTATTGAACAGCTCGGAACCGCTCCGGCAAAGTGATCAAGATTTCGCTGATCTCTCTGGCTCCGCGTTCCGGTTGTCGGTACCCGATTCGGAAGGGGTTGCCGAGGTAAATCCGGGTTCGGTCGACGATAGCCTGACGATTCGCTTCAAACCACGCCATACGTTTCCTTATACGGCGCCTCTCGGCCCCGCCATTCACCAAGCCGATTTGGACTGCCAAGTAACGTACAAGGGCGAGACCTTCGGCGGCCTTGGGTTCTGTAAGCGGTACCATTTCGATGGACGGGTGGGTCATTGGGGTTATCGGTTCGTGCACGGCGCGGTCGACGATACGACCTGGGCGCTGTGGAGCGCCGATGCCAATTTTGGCTACCACCGATATGCGTATTTCAAATACGTCACTCCCGACGGCACCATGCATGAGGCCCGGTCCGAGGATTCGACCCAACGACAGGAGGCGATCTATGGGGTCGTCGACGGTACGCGATATGAAGTGGCCCTTGAAGCCCTTGGCCTATGGGAGACCCGGCTGCAATCGTCGGCGATGGATAGCCAGATGCGGCAGCGCTTCTGCAGGATGACGCTCAAGCATGATGGCCGTTCCGAGATGGGCTACGCGATAAACGAAACCTGCTTTGGAACGCTTGGATAGGAGTAATATGATGAGCGTTGAGGGACTTGTCACGGACGGTCCTTACAGCGGGTATTACCGTACGGACACGCCGTCTGAAGACAAGGAGCTGACGCATGTCGGGCCCGACTCACCGGGTGGAGAATACCTCCGCCGATTCTGGCATCCGATCTCAATGTCGTCCGAACTTAAGGATCTGCCGCTTCTGGTCCGGATCCTGGGCGAGGATCTCGTCCTATTCCGTGACCTGAGCGGGCGCCTCGGTCTGTTGCATCGCCACTGCGCTCACCGCCGAGCCTCGCTCGAATTCGGTAAACCCGAAGAGCGCGGCCTCCGATGCTGTTACCACGGCTGGCTTTTCGCTGTCGACGGAACGATCCTAGAGACCCCCGGCGAGCCGGCCGATGGCAAGGCGGCGGAAAAAGTCCGTCGCACGCTTTGCCAGGGCGCCTATCCGGTCCACGAGTACAAGGGACTGATCTTCGCCTATCTCGGCCCGTCCGACAGAGCGCCCGAATTTCCGATATACGATACCTTCGAAATTCCGGGCAACGAGATGGTGCCGTACACGCGCGACTACCCGTGCAACTGGCTCCAAATCGCCGAAAACGCAATGGACCCCGTCCACGCGGTGTTCCTCCACGCACAGATTAGTGGTCCTCAATTCGCCGACACTTGGGGGGTTCTGGGGGTCACCGACTTTCACGAACTGCCGATTGGATTTTTCTATACCAACGCCCGGCGTGTGGACGGCAACATCTGGGTCCGCGTGCACGAGATCATCTTGCCGAATATAACGTTGGCGGGCGCCGTGATGTCGATGGATGGGAGGACGGTGAAATATTTCGGCCGGAACTCCTTCACACGGTGGGTCGTGCCGGTGGACGACACGCACAGCAAGGTCGTCGCTTGGGTGAACTACGGCGAAAGAACCGACCCTCCCAGGGACGACTGGAAGTCAACGGCCGGTATCGATGTGATCGAGGGGGGTGAACTGAGAGACCGACCAATCGAGGTGGTGCAGAGGCGACCGGCCGATTACGAGGTGTTCATCTCCCAGGGACCGATCGCCATTCACAAGAGTGAGCATTTGGCGTCGTCCGATAACGGGGTGGCGTTGATGAGGACACGCCTGAGGCGAGATATTCGTGCGCTGAAGAAAGGCAAGGAGCCGTTCCAGCCTTGCGACCTCGGCGATCCTCCCATCCCGACCTATTGTGGCGATACCGTATTGCGGATCCCGCCGGCTCGGAACGGCGACGACCGAACACTGATCCTGCGCGTTTCTCGGCGTGTAGCACGGATTCTCGCGGACGGTGATCAATTCAAAGGTGCAAAGCGTGACGCGTACATCGTCGAAAGATTTAAGGAATATGAAGCCTCCATGGCGGGGTGAAGAGAAAGCGATACCGGACGAGGCGGGGTCAAGTCCATCATGCCATGCTGGTCCGACAAGAACTTCGCGCCTTAAAGGGATAGATGTATGGGAGTGAGCACTGGAGAGGATCGCGACCGCTCGACGATCGATGACGCGGCCTTGGAGGGCCGCCGCGTGGTCGTTCGTTGGCGGGATGGGCACCGCAGCATATTCCCTTCGATTTGGCTACGACATTCCCTTTCGTTTCCCTTCTTCCCGGGCCGAGACCTGCGAAGCGAACGCCGCGTCGGCCGCGACGAGGCCGCGCCACTCTCCGTCGATTTGACGCCCGAAGGCAATCTCCGGGTCGCCTGGTCGCCGAAAGGCGATGTAAGCGAATACGCGGCGGCTTGGTTGCGCGACCACTGTTCCTCGACCGGCGAGCGCGCCCGGAGGCGACGACCCGTCGTGATCTGGGACGCCTCGATATCTGAAAACCCGCCGAGAGCTTCGTACGAGCGGGTTCGAACGAACGATGAGGCCCGTCTCGCGCTTTATGATCAAGTGTTGGACTACGGCTTTGCGATTCTCGAAGACGTGCCCTCGGTTTCGGGCGAGGTGGCGAAGGTTGGGGCGCACTTCGGTCTGGTGCGCCTTTCGGCATATGGTAACGCCGACGACCTGCGCGTCGAGGACGTGCGGGTCGATCCGGGCCTGACGATGGGCACGACCAAGTCTGACTTTCTCGGACCACACACCGATACGTGTTGGCGACTGTCGCTCTCGGGCCTGGTGCTCATGCATTGTCTGAAGGGGAGTGCTTCCGGGGGCGAGACGTTGCTCGTCGACGGGTTCAAAGTCTGCGAGGTTCTGCGCCAACGCTACCCCGAGGCGTTCGATTTGTTGAGCCGCGTCCCACTCGCGTACACGTCCAGCGTGGAGAACGGTGACGAGTGGCGCGCCCTGGGTCGTGTGATCACCTGCGATCCAGAGGGCAACATCGTCGGCTTCCGGTTCAACGAGCGCTCCCTGGCTCGACTCGATCTGCCGGAGGATATGATTGAACCGGTCTATTCGGCGATCGAGAGCCTACTGGACGTTCTTTACGATCGGGCCCTGTGGTTGCAGCGCAAGCTCGCGCCGGGCGTTCTCTTGGTGATGGACAATCAGCGGGTTCTGCACGGTCGCACCGCTTTCGATCCAACATCGGGCGAGCGCCACTTGCAGCACTGCTCAGTCGAGCGCGACGTATTCCACAACAAATACCGTCAGCTGGCCCGTGCGCTTGGCGACGAACGCTGGGATCAGGTGCTGAC
>JAPULF010000590.1 GCA_027295245.1 Planctomycetota bacterium | reverse complement strand
AGAGGGAGTGGGGTCGCCACCCTGAGCGGCCCGGGGATCGTCCCGACGATGTCGCATTGGCGCCCTGGGTTGGCCCGCGCTACTCGACCGCGACGCCTCGTGTGGCGGTCATGATGCTCAATCCTGGACATGCCGCCGCACGGCACAAGATCGCTCGAAAAGACTTCGGTCGCCAATTCAGGAACGGTGAGATCAACTACGAAGAATACAACTTAAAGCTCGGCCCACTTGTTCGGGAATGGGGGTTTGGCGCAGTCGTGCGTTGGCTCCAGGCAGTCAAGCTCGAACCGGAGGCTGTCGCCTTTCTCAATGTGGCACTCTGCGCAGTCGCAAACGACGATTACTTCCCGGAGCTCTTCGAGACCTGTTTCAAGCGGCACACCCGCAACTCTTTGGCGGCACTGCGACCTGATGTAGTGCTCCTTTGCGGTAAGAAGCAATTGGCACCGTACGTAAGCTCAATTGAATCGCTCGGAATCAAGGTCATCTTGACTTGGCACTACAGACCAATGAGCACGGGTAAAGGCAAGGCGGAGTTGCAACGAGTTCGAACGCAATTGGATAAGCTGGCGCGGAAATGACGCTCCTCGAGTCGGCTGTCAATCGGCGACCGCGAAAGCCGCGCAATCGACGCGATCTCCCGTGAACGCTCACTCTGGAGAATCCGGGATCAGAGTCCCAGGTCGATTTAATCCAGGCCGGGACCTGCTTCCGAATCGCTCTTGCTTCGCATGTGATAAGCCGCTGCAAATACAGGGCTTGATGGGCCTCGCACGCCGCGCCGCCGACCCATCACTTGCGACGTTGCGTCCGTACACCTACAGTCGGCATCTTCATCTGCTACGCAATCGTGGACAAATGCGGGAGACGGTGCCAATCACATGGCAGGCGGCACAAGCACATCCAACCGGAGCCGAATCCGGAAAACCGCGCCGCACTCCAAACGGACTTCCGGCAAGCCCGGCGTCACCCCCGCGATGCGGCAATACCTCGAGCAGAAGGCACAGGTCGGCGACGCCATACTGTTCTTTCGCATGGGGGATTTCTACGAGACCTTCTACGACGACGCCAAGACCATCTCCCGCGTCCTCGGACTGACGCTGACCGCCCGCGGCAAGGACGCCGCCGAACCCATTCCGCTCGCCGGCGTCCCCTACCACGCCGTCGACCGTTACATCGCCAAGCTCGTTCGGGCCGGGTTCAAGGTCGCCATCAGCGAACAGATGGAAGACGCCAAGCTCGCCAAGGGCGTCGTCAAACGAGATGTCGTGCGAATCATCACGCCCGGCACGCTCACCGACGAGGCCCTCCTCGATGAACGCAAGCCGAACTACCTGGCGGCCCTCGGTCCCATCCCCATGGGCGTCGCCGAAGCCCAATCGGCGTCGATCGGAATGGCATGCGTGGAGTTGGCCGGCGGGCGATTCTTCGCCCAAATGCTCCCCGCCGACGAATTGGTCGACGAACTCGCCCGATTCGGCCCCGCCGAAATCCTCGTCCCCGAACACGACATCGACCAGGCCCCCGCGCTGTTCAAGGACATCCGAGAGACACTCGGCGTTGCGGTCACGCCCCGGGCGGCCCATGCCTTTGACGCCCACCTCGCCGAGCGGGCGTTGTGCGAGCATTTCGGCGTGTCATCGCTTGCGGGATTCGGGTTCGACAAATTCGACGCCTCGTTGTGTGCCGCGGCGGTCTTGCTGGGATACCTACAGGAAACCCAAAAGGGCGCGATCGCTCACATACTGCGTGTAGTCCCTCGTTCCACGGAAGATTGCGTCGTGATCGACCGCGTGACCCTGCGGGCCCTCGAGGTCGAGAAGACCATCCGCGACGGGACCCGCGAAGGATCCCTCCTGGAAGCGGTCGATCGAACCGTCAATCCGATGGGGGCACGGTGTCTGAGGGACTGGCTCTGTTTTCCGCTCAGGGCCGGAGACGAAATCGTCGCCCGACAAGACGCCATCACCGACCTCTGCGCCCAACCGGATCGGCTACACCGCTTGCGGCAGCTCCTGCGGGACATGGCCGACGTCGAGAGGATTACGGGACGGGTGGGCGTCGGTCGGGCGTCGCCCCGCGACTTGGTCGCGCTCGGGCACACGCTGAAGCATTGCCGCCAATTGGACGAGATCATCGGTCCGACCACTCGCGCCAACCAAGACAAACACACCGACCTCCTTTCACGGCAGGTCGAGGCGACAACGGGCCTTGAATCCCTCGCCGACCTATTGACCACCGCGCTGAAACAGGACGCCCCCATGACGGTCCGAGACGGCGGCTTCATCGCGGACGGCTTCAACGCCGAGGTAGACCGCCTCCGATCCGTTGCCAGCGACGGCAACACCTGGCTCGCAACGTTTCAGGCCCGAGAGGCCGAGCGCACTGGGATTCCCAACCTCAAGGTCGCCTACAACTCCGTGTTCGGATACTACTTGGAAGTCACCCACGCCCATCGCGAAAAAGTCCCGCCCGAATACGTCCGCCGACAGACCGTGCGAAACGCGGAACGCTACATCACCGAAGAACTCAAGACCTTCGAACAGGAAGTCTTGAGCGCCGCCGATCGGACCAAGGAGCTGGAACAGACTTTGTTCGAGGAACTTCGGTTGACCGCCGCCAAGGAGTTGTCGCGCTTGCAGTCGACCGCCGCCGCACTCGCCGCACTCGACGTTCTGGCGGGCATGGCCGATCTCGCAAGACGCCAGGACTACTGCCGACCCGAACTGGTCGCCGGCAAGGATGGCGAACCCCACGCCGAGTCCGGCCTGCTCGAGATCGAGGCCGGCCGCCATCCGGTGCTGGATCGCACACTGGCGGAGCGATTCGTCCCCAACGATTGCCGACTCCGGTCCGGGGCCGATCAATTCCTGGTCATAACAGGCCCGAACATGGCCGGAAAATCGACCTACATACGGCAGGTGGCCCTGCTCACGTTGTTGGCCCAGACCGGAAGCTTTGTCCCGGCGAAATCGATGCGCTGGTCGCCGGTGGATCGTATCTTCGCCCGGGTCGGCGCCAGCGACGAATTGGCCCGAGGACACTCGACCTTCATGGTCGAAATGGTCGAGACCGCCCGCATCCTGAACAACGCCTCCAGCGAGTCGCTGGTCATCCTGGACGAAATCGGCCGCGGAACCAGCACCTATGACGGACTGGCGATCGCCTGGGCCATCACCGAGCACGCCGCCGAAAAACTCCATTGCCGGGCCCTGTTTGCGACCCACTATCACGAGCTGACCGAATTGGCCGACCAGACGCCCGGCGTCGCCAATTTCAACGTCGCGGTCAAGGAACAACTTCGTCCCGACGGTACCGGTCGCGACGTGGTGTTTCTTCATACCATCGCCCCCGGAGCCACGGATCGTAGCTACGGCGTTCACGTCGCCGCCATGGCGGGGCTTCCCCGGAACGTGGTCAAGAGGAGCGAGGTCATCCTGGCCGAACTGGAGAAGCGGTTCTCACAAAGGTCCCGCGGCAAGAAACTGTCGTCGGGTCGAACACCCGACGCCGAGCAGCCGCTCTTGTTTCCCGATTCCGACCCGATGCCGGACTGGTGGCCCGACTTGATCGACGCCCTGCTGGCCGTCGACGTGGATCGGACCGCGCCCGTGGAGGCCCTCGGCGTATTGCAGCGGCTTCAGGCAATCGCTCGGAAAGATGCGTGATCCCCCCCGCCGTGTTATAGTCGCCACTTCCAATCGGCCGGTTCGACGGCGTGCCGCACGACAAGATGAAACCACGGGAGATAGTCTTATGGATGGCACAGGAGCGGCGAAAACAAACTCCGGACACAGGCACGGAGCGTGTCGATTAGCTCTCGTGTTTGTCGTAGCGTCCGGCCTCTTCGCGCCGGGCTGTGCGGCGCCGAATCGACCCGATCCGTGTGCGGCGTTCAACAAGATTGCGGATCACGCCCTTAAGCCCCATACGACGTTCGACAAACAACACGTACATCCGACGCTCTTGGAGGCCGAGACGGGGCCGGGCAAGGACGCATCGCCGGACGACTTTTACGAGCAATTCACGGATGAATTGCAGCGCTATCAGGCCCTTTCGTGGAAACAGGGCGACACCGACGAAAAAGTCGTCGTCGAAGCGGCCGGGCTCTCCATCCTCTATCCCGGCACGACCTGGCAATTCCGCATGGACATGATCTATGACCGGAAGCACGGATGGCGCATCTCCAGTCGGGCCTATGATCGGCGTCCCGTGGGCGCACCGGCCGAGATGCCTGATGACCCGCAATAGGCTCGTTCGCGTCTTCAACGGCGGCCCGGTGTTTGCCCCGGATGGGGCCGCGACTAGGATACGACCGTTGCGTCGCGAGCGTGGATTTGGGGAATTCGATTTATGAGACTCTCTCGGATGAATCGTCGCATCGCCGTCCTTTGCTTGTCTACAGGTTGGTGCCTGGCCGGTTGTACCGATCCCAAGGAACAGTTCGGCCGGACCTGGTACATCGACGGCGCCGGCAACTGGGGTTTCGGCGTCCTCGAAATCCCCGCCGGCCTGGAGCAGGCCGGCTACAAGGGCTTGGTCACCACGCATCGATGGTCGCTCACCTTCAATCCCATGCTGGATCAAACCCTTCGATTCATCGCCAAGGGATCGGGGGAAGCCCTGGGCCGCGAGATCACCCGATACCTCGAGAGGAATCCGGACGCCGACGCCAACATCATCGCCCTATCCGCCGGAACCGGCGTGGGTATGTGGGCGATCGAAAACGTAAGGCCGCCGCACAAGCTGAACAACTTCATCTTGCTGGGATCGAGCATCTCCAGTCGTTACGACACCCGCAAGGCCCTCCGAAACATGAAGGGCAAGATGTACGTGTATTACGCCTCGTCGGACCCCGTCTTGCAGGGACCCGTCCGCTCGCTGGGGACGATCGACGGAACGTTTGACGATGCCGCCGGGCTGGTTGGACTCCGCGGGCCGGGCAACAGCACCGGTCGCATCGTCAACATACCCTGGTCCCGAAAGTACACCAAATACGGATGGACCGGCGGCCACACCGACTGTGTCAATTCTTCATTCGTCTATGCCGTCCTTTCAAATAAAATCGTTTCGACCCGCCGGTCCCGGCCCGACCGCCAACCGTCCCCCC
>JAPULF010000059.1 GCA_027295245.1 Planctomycetota bacterium | reverse complement strand
GGGCGGGTGGCGGCGTTGGACTTGGGAGGCGAGATTCACGCAATCGGCCTGACGACCGGGCGCAGCATGTGGCGTCCCATGACGATCAATCGAGAATTCGGAGCGCTTCCCGAGCCGTCCGTGGTGGCGGTTTCGGGCATGATCATCGCATCGACGGATGCACACACGCTGGTCGGTATCCCGGCGCGGCAAGACGCGGCCCCGCTCTGGCGACGACGATTCGACAGGCGACCCATGGGCCGGCTGGCGAAAGTCGACGGCCATGCGGTGGTCATCGACGTGAACGCGCAGTGGTTGTGGGTGGTGGATCCGACCAGCGGCCGCATCGTGCGGGAATTTTCGTTGTTGGTGGGGGACAAGCAGGTTGACTCAGGCGAGTTTGTCGCGGAAGAGAAAGATCAGGATGCGCGTATAGCACTGGCGGGCGGCGCGGTTTTCCGAAACGGCCGAAAACGGGTCGTTGCGCGGGATATCGTCACGGGCCGGGTATTGTGGGAGATGCCGTTCCGCAGACGGGTCATGGATTTGATCACGCTGGACGAGCATCACATCGGCGTGACCCACGGCATCGATCGCTTCACCGTCGTACGGGCCGAGACGGGCGAGATGGTGAAGGAGCTCGAGATCGGGGATCTCGAATTGCCGCCGATCGGGGCGACACTCGACTGGCCGGACGCCGCCAATCGCCTGTCGCAGGGTCGGCTGCTGATTTTTGCTAAGACCGACGACGATCCACCACGGTATAAGATCGTATCCTTCCCGCTGGACGACTCGGAAGTTTGGGAGAACGGTCCGTATGACCATGCGATGATCAGCCCCCGCATGTTGACGGCGTCGTCGTCTGTCCTGCCCGTGGTCCTGTATGACTTGGGCTGGAAAGGCAACGAGGGAGACAATCCACGTCCGCCGCCGAAAAGCGAGGTACGGCTTTCGGCCATGGTGCTCTTGGATAAGTCGAATCTCGAGCGAATCGGCCGCTATTTCGAGTTTGACGGAGGCTGGTCGAGCGAGTCGAGGACCCTGTTCGGCGATCCCAAACGATCCAGAATGGTCACGGACGTGTTGATGTCGGCCGACCGGCTTGTGGCGGTTACCCCGGACGGATTCTGTATTCTCGCGAAACGGGAAGCCCATCGCGACGTTTCGATGGATATTCCCAGAAACATGGAGAAACGGTGACAACTCGAACCCTAACCATAGCCTGCAGGATCCTGACGACGGCGCTGTTTGCCACCTTGGGCGGTATCGGCGCGCAGGCCGAAACGCGGCGTCCGCGGCACGTGACTCCCGAATGCGAGGCCGCGGTCAAGAAGGGGCTTTCGTTTCTGGCGTCGAAGCAGGGCGGCAACGGATCGTGGCGCAGCGAGGGCCACTACGGCAGTTATCCGGTCACCATGACGTCGCTGGCGAGCCTGGGCGTTCTGGCTTCCGGCAGCACGCCGACGCAGGGAGAACACGCCCCGCTACTCCGCAAATCACTGACCTATCTGGTGCGTTCGCCGCAAAGCAACGGATTGATATGCCGGCGCGGCGATGAAGAGTCGCGGTCGATGTACGGGCACGGCTTCGCGATGCTGTTTCTGGCGCAGGTCTACGGCATGGAGGAAGACGAAGAGCGTCTGAATCAGATTCGGTGGTGTTTGCAAAAAGGGGTCGCCCTGACGGAGCGGTCGCAGAGCCGTTTGGGCGGGTGGCTGTATACGCCCGACATGCGCGGGGACGAGGGATCGGTGACGATCACGCAGGTACAGGCCCTTCGGGCGGCGCGCAACGCCGGAATTGCGGTCCCCAAAAAGGTCATAGACGGTGCGATGGATTATCTGGAGAAATCCTTTCTTCCGAGCGGCGGTATTGCCTATCGCGTCGGCATGTCGGATCCGCGGGCCCCGATCACGGCGGCGGCGGTGGCCTGCTGGTTCAATGCCGGAGAATACGACAACCCGATGGCGTTGAAGGCACTCGAATACTGCAAGCGCAACATCGGTGTCGGCAACACGCGCCAGGGCGTCTGGGGCCACTACTTTTATGCCCATTTCTACATGGCCCAAGTGATGTATCTGGCCGGCGACAAGGAATGGGACGATTACTTTCCGAAGATTCGCGACTATCTCCTGAACACTCAAAATGAAGATGGTTCCTGGGACGGGGACTCGGTCGGCCGTGTCTATGGCACCGCGATCGCGCTGGTCATTCTCCAGTTGCCGGACGGGTATCTACCGATCATGCAACGCTAGCGGCGAGAGGTGGTACCATGGATTGGGCGCATCGACCGGCCGAGCGCGGAGTCGATGGGCGAGGCAGCTTCGAGGGCGAAACGAGGAATCAGGTCGATTCCCTAATCATGAAGAGGAGACCATGACGGATACACGCGACGCGCCGGAACAACAGGGCGCCAGCGGCGCCGATTTAGAGGCCGTGGAGAAACTTCGGGCCACGCACAAGCGTCTGCGCGACGAGTTGCGGAAGATCATTGTCGGGCAGGATGCGGTCATCGAAGAGCTTCTGATCGCGCTGTTTTCCGGCGGCCATTGCATCCTCGAGGGCGTCCCGGGGCTCGCCAAGACGTTGATGATATCGAGTCTGGCGAAGAGCATGTCGTTGTCCTTCAATCGCATTCAATTCACCCCCGACTTGATGCCGAGCGACGTGACCGGAACGGAAGTCATCGCCGAGGACAAGGCCACCGGCAATCGGGCGTTCAAGTTTTTGCCGGGACCGATCTTCGCGAACCTGATTCTCGCGGACGAGATCAACCGGACGCCGCCGAAGACGCAGGCGGCCATGCTGGAGGCGATGCAGGAACGACAGGTGACGGTGGGCGGCGTGCGACATCCGCTCGATGCGCCGTTCTTCGTGCTGGCGACGCAGAACCCGATCGAACAGGAAGGGACCTATCCCCTTCCGGAGGCGCAGCAGGATCGCTTCATGTTCAAGATTTACATCGGGTATCCCAGCTATGACGAGGAATTCGAGATCGCCACCAAGACCACCGCGGAATACGACTGCGAGGTGTCGAAGGTCATCAGCGCCGAGGACATTCTCGAGACCCAATCCGTCGTGCGGCGCATTCCGGCGGCGGCTCCGATCGTGCGTCACGCCCTGGATCTCGTACGCAAGACGCGGCCGGGCGAGGCCAACGTTCCCGATTTCGTCGCCAAGAACGTGACCTGGGGCGCGGGGCCGCGGGCGGTGCAGTTCCTGATTCTGGGCGCCAAGGCCCGGGCGGCGCTTCGAGGGAACTTCTACGTTTCGACGGAAGACATTCGTGCCGTGGCGCCGCCGGTTCTGCGACACCGGATCGTCACGAACTTCGCCGCCCAGGCCGAGGGCTATACAACCGATCGACTGGTTGAGGACTTGTTGGCCGATACGGAGCCGCACAGCGGCGGCCTCCTGAAGGACGAACGGGTTAACAAGGCAATCGACGCTTAGGGGAGGCGCGGCCCACACGGCGCGGCCCACGGCGGTCGCGTGTTTGCGCCGCCGACGCAGCAATGCCGACAGACGGTAAGCGATTTCTAAAACCCGAGGTGTTGGCGCAGATCAACGACCTCGAATTCCGGGCCCGTTCCGTAGTCACCGGTTTTGTCAGCGGCATTCACCGCAGCCCGTATCACGGATACTCGGTGGAATTCGCCCAGCATCGAGAATACGTGCCGGGCGACGATATCCGGCATCTGGACTGGCGGGTCTACGGCAAGACGAACCGCTTTTACATCAAGCAGTTCGAGGAAGAAACGAATCTGCGGTGTCAGATCGTCTTGGACTGTTCGAGTTCGATGCGCTATCCCGATCACCAGGTCGAAAGCGGGCGAATGACCAAATTCGAATACGCGGCCACCGTGGCGGCGTCGCTGGCCTACCTTCTCATTCACCAGCAGGATGCGGTCGGTCTGACGATGTTCGACAACGACATTCGAACCAGCGTGCCGGCGCTTTCGAATCACGCACACGTGCGCTCCTTGATCGAGCACATCGATCGTGCCCGGTTGGAAATGCCGACGCAGTCGACCGCCATGTTCGAGCGGATCGAGGCGGAGTTGCCGTCGAAGGGCGTGGTGGTGGTGGTGTCGGATTTGCTGGCGGACGTGGAGGACGTGTTGCGGGGGCTGCGGCGATTTCGACACGGGGACCGCGACGTGATCGTGATGCACGTGCTGGACCGCGACGAGCGCGAGTTTCCGTTTCAGGACAATACGATGTTCGAGGGCCTGGAGGCCCCCGAATTGACCCTGCTTGCCGACCCGCAGTCGCTTCGGACGTCCTATCTGGAGGCGGTCAACGGCTTCATTGCGCGGATTCGCAACGTGTGTACCAACCAGCGAATCGACTACGTGGGTTTGTCCACCACCGATCCGCTGGACGTGGCGTTGCGAAGCTACTTGTCGTCGCGGGCCCACATGATCAAGGCGCGAGCATGATGCGGAAACGGGACATCGCCGGCATGCCTGGATCGCTCAGACGGGGGTATCCGCGTGTTTGAGTGGCTGTCCGGTTTTCTGTTCAATCCCGGGTTGGCGGTGGGCGCCACGGCGGTGGCCGGCCCGATCCTGATACACATTTTTTCGCGCCGCAGATTCAAGCGCGTTCGTTGGGCCGCCATGGCGTTTCTTCTGGAGGCCCAGCGCAAGAATCGAAGGCGCGTTCGGTTGGAGCAGTTGATTCTGTTGCTGCTGCGATGTCTGGCCGTGTTTCTGCTGGCAATGATGATCGCCCGACCGTTCCTGCGACCGAGTGTGGCGGCGGCGTTGATCGGCGTGGGGGCCCGGACGGAGCGGATCTTTCTGATCGACGATTCATACTCGATGTCGTATCGGCCCGCCGGGGGGCGGGGCCTCGCCGGCGAGACAGTATTCGCCGCGGCGATTCAGGCGACGGAACAGATCGCGGGCTGGATTGCCGGTGAAACCGCGCAGGACAGCCTGACATTGTTGCGGACCAGCGATCCACGGTCGCCATCGCTGGCCTTGTCCGCGCTATCGGAAGACGACCTGCGTCTGCTGCACGATCACCTTCAGACGATGTCGCCGAGCGACGCGCCCGGCCGGATGGCGAATGCGATCGAGGCCGTTTCGGACTTGATTCGACGGTCGCCGACGCAAGCTAATACAACCGTCTACGTCGTCAGCGACTTCCAGCGCCACGATTGGATTCGCCCCGCCGTTCGAACCGAAGAAAAGCCGCGCAGCGTCATAGCGCCCCTGGCCGATGCGGTCGCAAGTCGCGACGACGTGAAACTCGTGTTGGTGGACGTGGGGGCGGAGGCCCCTCGAAACATCGCCCTGACCGATATCGTTCCCCTGCAGCCTCAGTGCGTCGCCGGGGTGTCGGCCCGGTTCGAGGTGACGATTGCCAACCACGGGCCTGATCCACTCACCGACGTCGAGTTGAACGTATCGATCGCCCGTTCCGGCATCGCGATGGGCGATGCGGCGGATGCGGCGGTGGCGATGCGGGGATTGCCGCCGGTCTTGATTCCGCGATTGGGGGCGGGACAGGTGGTGCGCGAGCCGGTGGAGGTGACCTTTCCGGCGGACGGTTCCGACTTTCTTCACGTCGAGTTGGCGGGCGTTGCCGCGGGCGGCGATCGTCTAGCCCTGGACAATTCTCGATCGATTGCGGTCGGGGCCGTGGCGGGAATCAAGATACTGATTGTGGACGGTGAACCCAGCAACGATCGCTACCTGGACGAGGTCTTTCTGTTGAAGACGGCGTTGCGGCCTGCCGGGCGCGTGGCGAGCGGCAATGAGGTCAGCGTTGTCGATGAGTCGGAACTCGAAGGCATGGAATTGTCGGGTTACCACTGCGTCATCCTGGCGAATGCCTTTCGTCCGAGCAAAGCC
Source organism: Planctomycetota bacterium (assembly GCA_027295245.1). GTDB lineage: Bacteria > Planctomycetota > Phycisphaerae > UBA1845 > UTPLA1 > JAPULF01. Next base: position 6,674 of record JAPULF010000059.1, on the reverse strand, counting down.
GCCAGGCGCGGCCTGGAGACATTCGTGCGGGACGGCGGCGGCCTGATTGTCTTCGCGGGCGATCAGATCGACCCCGACGTCTACAACGAGGAGCTTTATGACGCCGGTCGCGGGTTGTTGCCGGCCGGGCTGGTCCAGGTCGTTCAGGCCGCGGCCAGCGCCGAACCGGTCACGTTTGCGGACTGGGATGCAGGCCGGCCCATGCTGCGGGCATTTGTCGACGATCTTGCCACGGTTCTCCGTCAGGTGCGGATATACGGTTTCATTGAAATAGACGAGTCCACGTTGAATGCGGCGTCGCCCGCATCGCAGCCGGCGATCCACGCCGAAACGAGCCTGGCGAATCGCGACGAAGGCGAGACGAAATCTCTCGGCACGGAGGAAGGCGACCACCCGCGACGCGGCGTTGCCACGGTGTTGGCGCGATTCAACGACGCACGGAGATCCGCGGCGATCGTTCAACGTTCGTTCGGTAACGGCAGCGTACTCTTCATCGCGACCAGCGCGGATCAGGAATGGAACGACTGGGCGGGCAACTTCAGCTATGTGCCGATGATGCTGGAAATCGTGCAGCACATGGCGCGTCGCTCGGACACCCCCACCCAGGTGCCGGTTGGAGAGCCGATTGTCTGCGCGATCGACACGTCCAGATTCCAGCCGGAGGCGGTGATTCGCACGCCGTCGTTCCCGATCGAGCCGGAGATCGGCGTTCACGCCGACGTGACCGACGTCGAGACGCCGCTGATTTCCTGGTCCGGCACGTCTCGCACGGGACTCTATCGTATCATGCTCTCGACCCTGACCGGCGAACCGCTGATACGATATGCCGCGGTCAATCCCGACGCCTCGGAATCCAACCTGTCGCGGGCCGCCCAAGCCGAGCTGGCGAGTCACCTGATCGAATTGGACTTCGAGTACGTGCGGGATCTATCGGTCTTTCAGGAGCAGGGTGCGGGCGCCAAGAAGGAGCTTTGGTGGCCGCTGTTGTTGTTTGCGGTGGTAGTGCTGATGCTGGAGCAAACATTGGCATGGCGTTTTGGCACGCGAGGATAGGTGGTTTCGACCACGCGGCTGATGAGACGGCCGGTTTGTACGCCGTAGCGACGCGCCGGCAAGTCGGTCCTCCATCCCTGGAAGGGGCGGGCCCGGCGGCACAAAGATGATGAGGTTATTGAACACGGGATGTTGAATAGGAACGCCGACATTCTGGCGCAGGGATTGAGAACGGTCCGCGAAGAGACGCGGATTGAGCTTGCGCGGTGGTCGAGCGGCGACGCCCTCTTGGTGGGACTGATCGTCACGGGGATCGCGTTGTATGCGGTGGCGTGGATGTATCGGCGCGAAGGTCGCGGCCACATGAGCAACAGGTTGCGCCGGACCCTCGTCGGATGTCGTGTCGCGGTTCTGGTCATGCTCGGGCTCATCGCGTTCGAGCCGGTGCTTGCCACGTATCTTCACCGTCGTCTCGATGCGTTCACGCTGGTGCTTCTCGACGAGTCCGCGAGCATGTCGCTGCAAGACCGATATCGCGTGGCGGCGGACGCGGCCCGCGTCGAACAGGTGATTCATCCGTTGCCCGATGGCGGTGTTCGGCGGTCCGCCCTGGCGGAACGATTGGTCAATGACGAGGGTGGTGGCTTTCTTTCGGCGCTTTCTGACCGGAATCTCGTCAAGATCTTTGCATTCGGCGAGTACGTCGAACCGCGCGGCATGCTCTCTCGAAGTGATTCCGACGCCGGCGCGACGCAGTCGCCCGATTCGTCGGCCGTGATCGAAACGATTCGGCTGAAGCCGGACGGCGCGGCCACCAATCTCGGTCTGGCAGTGCGCGGGGCGGTGGAGTCGGTTTCGGGGTCTCCCATCGCCGCCGTGGTCTTGTTGACGGACGGCGGCTTCAATCGCGGCGAGGATCCGTCGATCGTCGCCCGGTTCCTCAGCCTGAAGGACATCCCGCTCTACGCCGTCGGCATCGGGGACCCGGCCGACCCCATCAACGTGCGCGTGGCGGAGGTCACCGGTCCGCGTTCGACGTTCAAGAATGATCCATTCAGCATCACCGTGAAGCTCGATGCCGAAGGCGTCGAAGGAGAGACCATCAGCCTGGAGCTGTTGGAGCGCGACGCGGACTCATCCCGGCCGGCACGGGTGGTCGAGGTGCGCGAGGCGACGGCGGACGCCAACGGGCGATTCGCGCCCATTGTGTTCGAACGCAAGGTCGATGAGCCGGGCACGATGACCTACATTGCCAACGTCCGGCCGCTTGCGCACGAAGCGGTCCTGTCGGACAACCGGCGCGAGATTCTGCCGGCGGTCCGAATCCTCGACGACAAGATGCGCGTGCTCGTGATAGCGGGCGGGCCGAGCTACGACTATCGGTTTCTGACCCGGATGCTGGAGAGGGACGCGACGGTGGATTTGTCCACGTGGCTTCAGTCGGCGGACATTAACGCCGTCCGGGACGGCAACACGATCATTCGCGAGCTGCCGATCGAGCCCGAGAAGCTCTTCGAATACGATGCCCTGATTTTCCTGGACGCTTCACCGAGGGGATTCGATCCGACCTGGGGGAGTCTGGTTGCTACGTTTGTCGTCGACCATGGGGGCGGCGTGCTGTTCGCCGCCGGGCGCAAATATGCGGGGGAGTTCTTTCGATCGCCCAAGACGGCCGCGCTGATCGAGCTGCTGCCGATCACGCCCGATCCGGATGCGGAAATCCTCGTGAATGCGATGGGGCACTTTCAAACGCGGGCGTGGCCCATTCTGATCCCGGAGGAGGCGGCGGACGATCCGATCCTGCGGCTGGCGGACGATGCGACGGGCAATCGCGCCGCCTGGGCGACGCTCGAGGGTGTGTACTGGCACTATCCGGTGCGACGGGCCAAGCCGGTGGCGAGCGTGTTGATGCGCCACTCGAACCCGCGCATGGTGAACAGCTTCGGCCCCCACGTCTTGTTCGCCACTCAACTGGTGGGTTCGGGGCGAACGGCGTTTCTGGGATTCAGCTCCACCGCGCGGTGGCGCCGCGGGGACGAAACGGATTTCAACCGATTCTGGATCCAGACGCTGCGCTTCCTGGTGGAAGGCAAGCTGCTGGGCGGACGCAAGCGCGGGATGATCTCCACGCAGCGCGAGCAGTACACCCTGGGCGATTCGGTGGTGGTGACCGCCCGGGCCCTCGACCGGCACTTCGAGCCGCTGATGGTTCCGAGCCTCGGACTGCATGTGCGATTACAGCCCGAAGCCGATGGCGAAACGGGGCGACCGTCGACGGACGCCGACACCGCGGCGCGACCGGTGTCGCTCGGTCCGATTCCGGGACGCGACGGCTACTATCAAGGGCGATTCGTTCCCGAGCGAACCGGCACGTTTCGACTGACGGTCGAGCTGCCCGGGGCAATGGCCGCCGAGGCGTCGAGCGGCATCGAGAAGGACATCGTCGTGCGGCGTCCCGACATCGAGATGCGCCGGCCGGCGATGCAGCGGGCGAAGCTACGAGAGTTCGCGGACGCCGCGGGCGGTCAATATTTCGACATCAACGAAGCCGGCGGAATCGCGGACCTCATCCAGGATCGAAGTCGCACATTCGTGACCCGCGAACGACCGCGGCCGCTGTGGGACAATCGATACGTCTTGATCGCATTGGTCGGCTTCCTGATGATCGAGTGGATTCTCCGAAAGAAGGCGAAACTGTTGTAACTATGCCACCGAAGTTTGACAGCCCGGAGTTCGAACGCCGGATCATGCAGCCGCTGCGGTCCTTGGGCCGCAAACTCAAGCGGAATGTCCTGCTGGAGGGTGTGTGCGCTTGTGCCGGGCTGTTCGTGGTCGTTGCCGGCGGCCATCTGATGATCGACAAGCTCTTGCACCTCGGTCTGGGTCCGCGGGCCGCGCTACTGTTGATTTTGATCGGGGCGGCCGGCCATCAGATTTGGCGCCGGTTGCTTCGGCCCTGGTCGGTGCGGATCGGACCCGAGGACATGGCCGCCCTCGTCGAGCGGAGGCACCCGGAGCTGCACGACGAACTGATATCCGTGGTTTCGTTTTCGCAGGTCGACACAATCAACCCGCGGCGCGATTCGCCGGCGCTGGTGGCGGCCCACATCGAGCGTTCGGTAGGCCGCATTCGATCCCTGGCCCCGTCGGGCGTGTTGCGCATGGATCGCTTTCGACGGCACCTGATGGTGGGCGGGGCGGCGCTGATTGTCGCGGTCGTAGCGACGATTGCGGCCCCGGTGACGATCGAGACGTACGTCGCCCGGGACCTTTTTCTTCGAGACGTGCCCTGGCCGTCCAGCGTTCATCTCACGCTGGAGGGCTTTAACGGGCGCGTGCTTCGTTGGCCGATCGGCGACGAGTTGAAGCTGGTCGCCACGGCGCACGACAAGGTGCCGGACGGCCTGAGCGCCGAGTTCCGGTCGGACTCGGGCGACGGCGCCACCCGAACCATGGACCGGCAGGGACGCAACCAGTTCGTGGTCGATTACGGACCGCTCATGCAGTCCATGCAGGTGCGCCTGCTGATCCGGCGTCTGGGTGTGGACGAGGCGACTGACTGGTATGAAGTCGAGGCCGTCGATCGCCCGACAGTGCAGGATGTCGCCGTTCGGGTCACGCCTCCGGATTACACGGAACTGGATCCATTCAGCTTCGCCGTCGGCCAAACGAGTGGCGACGTGCTGCGCGGCTCCGCGGTGCGAATTTCCGCCGGCCTTAACAAGCCGGTCTTGACGGCGGCACTTCGGACGACCGAGCGGACCCTGGCCGAGGCGACGTTCGAATCAGAGCGCCGCATCGTGGCCGGATTCGTACCGACGAGAACCGGCTCGTGCTTCTTCGAGTTGACCGATCTCGAAGGGTTACGAGACATTCGACCCGTCATGTTTTCTTTGCGCGTTGTCGACGACAAGCCGCCGACGGTTCGATTGACGCTTCCGGGCGTCGGTGAACTGGTGCTGGCCAACGCCGTGCCGACCCTGGCGGTCGAGGCCGAAGACAATCTGGGATTGCAGTCGGTCTATCTCTTGCACACCGAAGCGCGACAGTCGGACTCGGGTGTGGAGTTAAAGGAGGCCGAAGACCCCCTGCCGGGTTTTGTTTCGAAACAGACGCGTTATTCGAGGCAACACGAATGGCCCTTGCAACCCTGGACGCTCCGGCCGGGGGACGAAATCACCCTTCAGGTTCGGGCCGACGACTTTCAGCCGCCGGGCGACGCCGACGGGAATCCGCCGCCCGGGGCCGGCGTCTCGGTGGCCTACACGCTACGGGTCGTGACTCGGGAGGCACTGTTGGCGGAGCTGGGGCGCCGCGAGCACGAATGGCGTCGCGAGTTCGAGCAGATCATCAAATCGCAAGAGCAGTTGAACACGCGGATCATGGACGTGCGTGATCTCATCGCGTCCGGCAGTCCGGAGGCGGCGGTTCGGTACGGACCCGAGGCCCGGTCCCAGCGACAGCAGGCCGGCCGCCTCAAGACCGTGCTGACGCAGTTCGAGCGGATCCTGGCGGAGCATCGGACGAATCGGATCGCCACCCGAATCGTACGCCGGCGGCTGTTGGAGGGCGTGATCCAGCCGATGTCGCGACTGATCAACGTGGACATTATCGAGGCCGGCGAGTTGCTGGAGCGGCTTCGTCTGCGGCACGACCGGGAAGTGGCGGATGAACTGGAACGGATGCAACACCGCATCGTCCAAACGATGTACGGCATCTTGGCAAACATGCTAAAATGGGAGGGCTACAATGAAGCCGTGGCACTGCTTCAGGACATCGTCCGGCTTCAAGGGGACGTGAACAAGGAAACCCGGGCCCGGCTCGAACGGGAAATCGACAGGCTTTTCGGTTCCGAGCCGACGACACAACCGGAGGATCAGCCATGATGCCAGGACGGATTGCTGTCTTGGGCCGATTCGCCTCTGTAGCGCTTGCACTTTCTGTCATCTCCGTGGCGCGGGGCCAATCGGACGCGGCCCCGGTCACGCCGAGTTCACCGGACTCCGTGGCAGACCACCAATTGATCATTCGCGATCGCGTCGAGCGACTCGAGGATCGGCTGTTCGAACTCAGCCAGGTCTTGCGAAAGATGGAGCCGGACCGGGCCCAGCGGCTTCTCGAAACCCTGGGGGCGGCTCGAAGCCTGGGCGTGCGCCGAAAGATGGAGGACATTGTCGAGGAGATTCGTCGCGATGCCTTTTCCGACGCGGTCGACGGGCAGGAGGAGGTCACGGCGAACCTTCACGAGCTGCTGAAGGTCTTGCTGGAGGAACCGGATCGCCTCGAGGAACGCAAGGAAGAGATTGCCAAGCTAGAGCGGGTCAAGGAAGCGCTGAAGAATCTGATAGAGGAGCAAGAGCGCGAACTGGCGGCGGCCCGGGATGCGATCGCCGAGGCGAACCTGGCAAAGGACCTGGAGGCGGCCGCCGAAGCGGTTGAGGCGTTGCTCGAACGTCAACGCGCCGCGGCCCAGGGCGACAATACGGATGCAAACGAAGCCGCTTCGAAGCAACGCGCCATTCGAAAGGCCACCGATCCGCTCGCCGAAAAGCTGGAACGATTGTCCAAGGGCGCATCGGGTGAAGCGGAACGCGACGATTCCGATGGCGGGTCGGGCGCGGGAGACTGCAAGGCGGCCGGCAATGCGGCGAAGGACTTGAAGGCCGCATCCGACAAGATGA
>JAPULF010000589.1 GCA_027295245.1 Planctomycetota bacterium | reverse complement strand
TGCCCCGAGCTTCTTGAAGACTTCCACCGCCGATTGGACCGCCGTGCCCGTTTGCGGATCGAGCCCCTCGCCGAAGTATTCCGACGCGATGCCGATGCGCATCGCGCCGACCGGTTCGTCGAGCATGGATTCGTAATCCGGTACCGGTTCGTCCACGCTGGTCGAGTCGCGAACGTCGCGGCCGGCGATCGGTTGCAGCAGGCGGGCGATGCCCTTGATATCCGTTGCGATGGGGCCGACTTGATCCAGGCTGCTTGCGAAGGCCACGAGGCCGTATCGGGAGACGCGTCCGTACGTCGGCTTCAGACCGCACACGCCGCACAACGACGCCGGCTGGCGGATCGAACCGCCCGTTTCGCTGCCCAGGCCGTACGGCGCCATTCGAGCGGCGACGGCGGCTACCGATCCGCCGGAAGAACCACCCGGAACACGCTCGGGGTCCCAGGGGTTTCTCGTCGGGGAGAAGCCGGAATTCTCCGTCGAACTGCCCATGGCGAATTCGTCCAGGTTGGTCTTGGCGACTACCACCGCGCCGTCTTGATTAAGGCGCTCGATTACGTGGGCGTTGTAGGGGGATCGGAAGTGTTCGAGTATGCGCGATCCGGCCGTGGTGACGCCCGACTCGGTGCAGATGTTGTCCTTGACGACGATCGGCATGCCGCAAAGCGGCAGCGAGGCGCCGTTTGCATCCAGCTCCGACGCACGGAGGGTTGCGGAATCGGCGAGCGTCTCGAGAATCGCGCCGATCTCGGGATCGACCCGGGCGATGTCTTCAAGTGCCCGGGACACGCGTTGTGTTGCGGTTGCTGTCATGCAAAAGCCACCCGGCCGCCCGTCGACTATGCCGAGTCCTGGTCGAGAACCTTGGGCACCTTGAAGAACGGGCCGTCCTTGTCGGGGGCATTGGCAAGCACCCGATCGGCGCCCATCGGTTCGATCGGCTCGTCTTCGCCGAAGACGTTTCGGCAATCGACGGCCTGGGCGGTCGGCTCGACGCCGTCTGTATTCAGTTCGTTCAGTTTTTCGACGTATTCCAGAATGGAAGACAACTGCCGTCCCAATACGGCACATTCCTCGTCGCTGAGTCGGAGTCGCGCGAGGTGGGCGATGTGTCGAACCTGTTTGCGGTCAATCTTGTCGGAGGCCATTTGGGTTCCGCCCGTTTGGTGCGCGTAGTACGGCCCAGCCGTATGACACCGATACGTCGGACTTTTATCACTGGATCGGCAAGCCGTAAAGCCCGCCGGGTTGGAGGAGACATCGGCCTGGCGATGCGTAGGCGAGGATCAGCTTTCGGCGGGCGGTTCCGGCTTCCAGGTTCGCCGCTGCGGTTTGACGACCAGACCCATTCGTATGGCCTTGACGGAGACCTTGATGCGCCGGACCGAGCCGTTGACAAGTGCCCTGACGCGCTGGATGTTGGGCTTGAACTTGCGCTTGGTGATGCCGGTCACCTTGGTGCCGACGCCGCCGAGATATTTGGCCTTGCCGCGGTGGGTGTAGGAGCGTCCCGCGTGGGTATGGCGGCCGGTAAAATAGCAAACGCGTGGCATTATGCACCTCGGTGTCGGAATCTGTCGAAACGCGTAGTGCGGCAAGTATATTGCCGATTGGGGGGAATGCAAGGCCGCAGGGGTCGAATAGGGGCCTGTTTCATCCGATAATCGGTTGTCGGAGTTGGGCAATTCGGCCGGGCCGGGGCAATTTCGAGGCCGGTTCGGCGTTTGGCGTTGTGAGGCGTGAATGGACGGCGAGAGTCTGGCGGCCGTAATTCGGGATGCCCAGCGGGGCGATCCGAAGGCGTTCGACGCCTTGGCGGACCTGTATGCCGGGCGGATTTTCGGCTTCGTGTACCGGCTGACCGGTTCTCGGCACGACGCCGAGGACCTGATGCAGGAGGTCTTCCTGCGGGTCGTTCGGACGATCGAGCGGTACAAACATGACGGTCGATTCGAGCCCTGGATTTTTCGGATTGCGGCCAATCTGGTCCGCGACCGGGTTCGCCGAGTAAAACGAAGTCCGCGTCGAGCCGCGCCGGCCGATCCGAGAGGCGATGAATCCAGTGCGTCCGACATGCTGGACGACTTTCCGACGCGTCAACGCACCGTTGAAGACGCGTTGGTTTGCAGCGAGGATATTGCCGAGATGAACGCGGCGTTGGCGACATTGCCAGAGGGTGAACGGGAAGTGCTGATGCTGCGACACTTTTCGCAGATGACGTTCAAGGAGATCGCGGAGTTGATGGAGACGCCGTTGGGCACGGCACTGGCTCGGGCCCATCGGGGCCTGTCCCGACTTCGGGAGGCGATGACCGGGGCGTCGGCGACCAAGCAACCGGGCGGGGCCGTGAAGATGGACGTCCGACCGGTGGCGGGAGAAGCATGATGGATCGGCATGACGAACGGCAACGCGAGATCGAGTCTTCGGAGCGTTGGCTGACGCAGTTCGAGACGCCCGAACCGCGGGAGGAGGCCGTCGCGGAGGCGAAGCGTCTAGTGCGACGGGAGTTGCATCGGCGTCGTCCATCGGCCGGCGCCGGGCGCTGGCGGTCGTGGCACGGGGCCGTGGCTGCCGCGGCTATGATTGTGGTGAGTATCGGCGTGGCGTGGTATTCGTCGAATGGGATCGACGACCGTGTGCTCGTTGTGAGCGTGCCTACTGATCCATCCGAACTCGACGAAGACGGCGACGTACTCGTCGTGCTGACACTGGATGACGCTGAAATGTTGGCCCTGGAGGCTTGGTCGGCCGATCTGGACGGATTTGATGTTGGGGTGGTGTACGACGAGTTGGTGGATGCGTTTGACGATTCGCAAATCGGTGATCGACAGCCGGCGGGCACGTCGCGGCTGGATGGATCGAGCGCGAAGGAACACGAGGAAGTCGCATGATTATGCGGGGCACGAGAATATCGATGCTGGGGTTGGCGGTCTTCGTTTTGGCGAGTTCGAACGTAGGGCCGGCCAGGGCGGCTGATGAATGGGAGCTACCCGCGAAGCCGACCCGGTCGTTCGACGATGATGATCGTCGACCGCGATCCTTGGCAGGTCCGCAGCGGCCGCGCGGCCCGGCGTTTGAGGATGACGAATTCGGATCCGATCGTCGTGAGCGTCGTGCGCGAATGAAACGCCGAATGGGCCGCGACCGGCCCGGCCCGTCTGAAGAGAGGATCGACGAGATCATGACGATCCTCAGCGCGAAGCTGCCGGGTCTGCACGCCCGTCTCGCGATGCTGCGCGAGGACAATGCGGAGGAGTTTCGCGGCGCATTCCGAAGGCTGATGCCGCTGTTTCGCGAATACTACGGACTGTCGGAGCATCATCCGGAGCTTGCCGATACCGTGTTCGAGGAGTTTCGCATCGAACGCGAATTGCGCCAGCTGAGCGATAA
>JAPULF010000588.1 GCA_027295245.1 Planctomycetota bacterium | reverse complement strand
GGCCGATGACCACCTGCCATGGACGCAGCTCTCACTGTCCACCTGCGCGATCGACGAATACCTCCGGGCCCATCCCAAGCACGACGGCCGGGGAGTCGTGATCGCGGTTCTGGATACCGGAGTGGACATGGGCATACCCGGCCTGGATCGGCTCCCCAACGGTGAGGTCAAGGTCGTCGACGTCCAGGATTTCTCCGGCGAGGGCGATGTAGAACTTCCGCCGGCGATCTTCAACGAGTCCCGCGACCGAATCATCCATTATGCCGACGACGGGTCGCCGCAAACATTCGTCCCGCCGCCTCCCGGCTCGCTCCCCGACGGCGCCAAGCTCTGGTTCGGACTGCTCGAGGAAAAAGCGTTCCAAAACGGCTCGGTCCCCGACGTCAACGACAACGGCGATCGTGACGACGAATTCGCGATCTGCGTCGTCACTACCGAAGAAGGCGGCCACGACGACGCCCTCGTCTTTATCGATACCGACCTGGATCGCGACTGGTCCGACGAAAAGCCCCTGCGAAACTACCGCGTCGCGCAAGAAACATTCACCTTCGCCCGAACCAGAAAGGAAGCCCAACTGCCGCAACTGACCTGCGCAATCAACGTGTTTCCGCGCAAGCGACTCGTGGTCGTACACTTCGACGACGGCGGACACGGAACCCACGTCGCCGGAATCGCCGCCGGCTACCGCATCAACGGGCAGGACCGTTTCAACGGCGTCGCCCCCGGCGCAAAAATCATGAGCCTCAAAATCGGCGACAACCGACTCTCCGGCGGGGCGACCACCACCGGCGCCAAGAAGCGGGCATTCGAATACGCCGCTCGCTACGCCCGCGAGCACGGTGTACCCGTCGTGTGCAACCTGAGTTACGGAATCAATTCAGAACTGGAAGGCTACTCCGACATAGACAAGTTTCTCGAAACCCTCTGCCGCAAAAACCCCAACCTGATCGTGTGTTCGTCCGCCGGCAACAACGGCCCCGGCATCTCCAGCATCGGCACGCCCGCAGCAGCGGATTCCGTGATATCCAGCGCCGCCCTGCTCGCGGCCGATACCGCCCGCGACGTCATGGGCGCCCACATCGAGCACGCCGTCGTAACCGAGTTCAGCTCCCGTGGCGGAGAGCTGAACAAACCGGACCTCGCAACGCCGGGCTACGCCGCCTCGACGGTCCCGCTATGGAACAGACGCGGCGACTTCTTCCGCGGCACCAGCATGGCCTCGCCCTACACCGCCGGCATGGCCGCGTTGTTGATCAGCGAGGCCCGGTCACAGGGGCATCGCACGGTCCGCTCCTCATGGATCAAGTCCGCCCTGGCGCGCTCCGCGTCGCCCGTCCCCGGCTTCAACGCGTTGGACTTCGGCCCAGGTTGTCCGAACATGCCCAAGGCCGCCGCCGCCCTCCGCGACATCATCGGTCGAGCCTCCACCGGCCCGCTGTTCCGATACGAAGTCACCACCGAAAGCCCGTTCGCGGTCAAGGGCGAAGGCCCCACCGCCTACTGGCGCACCACCTGTTTCCCGATCGACCGACCGCAGATCTTCACGATCAAACCCGTGTTCGAGCCGACCGTCGACGCCGCGGCCAGGAGAAGCTTCGCCCGGCGTTGCATCCTCCGCTCAACCGCCGATTGGTGCCGCCTGGAACAGACACAAATCTATTTCCGCGCAGAGCAATCCGCCACCGTTCGCGTCAGCTACAACGCCGACATGCTGCGCGAACCGGGCCTCTACGTCGGCCAGATCGAAATGCTCGACGGCGACACCGTCGTCGAACGACTGGTCAACACCGTCGTGGTCCCGCACCGATTCAACGAAGCAAACGGATACAAGCAGAAATTCGCCGACCAAAAAGTACAAGGCTGGCAACCCAAGCGATACTTCATACAGGCCCCCACCGGAGCAACCGCAATGCACCTGGAATTGTCCGCCGCGGACGATCACAGAAGCACGGCGTTCATCCGAACCTTGTTCCGACCCAACGGCACCGGCATCCGAGTCCGCGCCCTGCGCCTAAATTCCGACGACGGCCGCTTGAAAGCCGACTACGACCTCACCGACCAATTGGAACCGGGCATCTGGGAGCTATGCGTCACCAGCCGTCGCCCAGACGAACATTCAACCTACGATCTAACCGTTCGCTTTGACGGTCTCGCAGCCACGCCGGCAAAGGTCACGAGTTGGTCGCACACGCCGGGCGCGACTCCAAACGGAAAACTCTCACTGACCAACCTCTTCGACAACCCCCTCGCCGCCGACCTGAGCGGAAAGCTGGAAGGCTACCGCAAGACATTCAGCCAAGAGATAACCCCCGACGAAGACGCCGCCACCATGACGATCAAGTTCGAACCCGACGTAACCGCCGTCCGCGTCCGTTGCGACATGACCGAGGAGGTCTTCGCCATGTTCACCGACGTGGCGATCAACCTGTTCGACCCGTCCGGCAAATCGCTCATGACCGAAGGCATGGGCGACCGCCACTTCACCGGCCGGGTCCGTTCCCCGGGCGGCTCGAAGTCCTGCAAGCTGGAGTTCAAGGCCGCCTTCACCTATCCCGACTCCGACCAGACCGCCGAGTTCGAAGTAATCGTGGATTATCTATACAAAGACCCGATCCCGATCGAACTGAAACGCGGCGACGACGCCGACTGCACCTTCTATCCCGGCGTCAAGACCCCGCTGACCTTCAAGCTCCGATCCACCCCTCCGGAGTCCCCGAAAGGCACCCATCACGCAGGCTACCTCCGAGCAACAAACCGGGCCGACGGCCACGTAGCCGTCGAAATCCCAATAGAGACAAAAGACTAGGGTCTTGCACAATCCACTCTGGCGTCATCCCTTGCGGCTGACGAGCTTTGTGCGGAAATTGAGTTAGGAGAGGATGCTTGCTACGCCGATGCTCACACCCCGCAATGCATTCGCACCGCCGGGAAGCCGCGCATGCGCATCTACGTCGCAGGTTCCTGGCTCAGCTTGTTCGATTCCCGAACGCGCCGCGGAACAGCGTTCAGGTCCCAGATGAGGCCCGTGTACGAAAGGAGTTTCAGACCGTAATAGGTGATGTCTATTTCCCACCAG
>JAPULF010000587.1 GCA_027295245.1 Planctomycetota bacterium | reverse complement strand
TCATCTCGCCGCCGCCTTGATACGGGGGCATGGCGTTGAGATGCTCGTACTTTCCGTAGAGGACGCCGACGCCGGTGGGGCCGAACATCTTGTGGCTGGAGATCGCGTAGAAGTCGCAATCGAGGGCCTGCACGTCGATCGCCATGTGCGGGGCCGCCTGGGCGCCGTCGAACAGCACGGGTATGCCGCGTTCATGGGCGGCGTCCACGATCTCGCGAGCGGGGTTGATCGTGCCGAGGGCATTCGATACGTGCGTCACCGCTACCAGCCGCGTCCGCGAACCCAGCAACTTGCGATACTCGTCGAGGATCAGCTCCCCTTCGTCGTTGATCGGAATCACGTTTATGACCGCGCCGGTTTGCTCGCGAAGCAACTGCCAGGGCACGATATTCGAGTGATGCTCCATTTCGGAGAGGACGATCTCGTCGCCGGGCTTGAAGCGCGGGCGACCGTATGACTGGGCCACGAGGTTGATCGCCTCGGTGGCGCTGCGGCAGAAGATGATCTCCTCCGGCCGCGACGCCCCAATGAAACGCTGCACCTTGCCGCGGGCGCGCTCGTAGGCATCGGTGGCGCGAACGCTGAGGGTGTGGACGCCGCGGTGAATGTTGGCATTGTCGGCTTCGTAGTGGTGCCGAACGGCGTCGATTACGACCTGGGGTTTTTGGGCGGTGGCCGCGTTGTCGAGATAAACCAATGGCCGGCCGTGGACCTGTTGCCGCAGGATCGGAAAGTCCGCCCGAATTCGCTCGACGTCAAGTTTCGCGTCGGCGGTCGGTCGATCTGACGCGTTCGCTGTGGTCACGGCTGTACGCATACGGCCTCCCGAACTTCAGCAGCTCCCCGTGGGGCAGCCGCGTAAATAACAAGGTTTGCATCTGTTCCCGCAACGGATCGATCCGTATCTGCCCGACGCTCTCGCCCGCGAACGCATAGGTCAACAGGCTGCGGGCCGCCCCGCGGTCGAGGCCGCGGGATTGCAGATAGAACACCGCCTCGTCGTCGATCTGGCCGATGGTCGCGCCGTGGGTACACTTTACGTCGTTGGCGAAGATTTCCAACTGCGGCTTCGAATCGACCAGGGCCTCTTCCGAGAGCAACAGGCTCATGTTGCTCTGCTTGGCGTCGGTCTTCTGGGCCCCCTCGGCTACCAGGATCCGTCCGCTGAAGACGCCTCGCGAGCGATCGTCGTAGACGCCCTTGAAGTACTCCCAACTGTTGCAGTGGGGCTTCAGGTGGTCGACCTGAAGGTGATTGTCCACGTGTTGCTCGTCACGCAGGACGGTCAGACCGTTGAGCATGCTCTCGGCGCCCTCGCCGTCCAAGCGGGCGTTCATGTCGTTGCGAACGAGCCGACCGCCCAGGTTGATCACGTCGGAGGACACATTGCTGGAGCGAAACTGCTGCACGGTGAGATCACACTTGTGAAACGCCGCCGGACCCTCGCGCTGGATCTTGTAGTGATCGACCACCGCGCCGTCGGCTGCTACGATTTCCGTTACGGTATTCGTGAAGTACGGGGAATCGCCGTATCCACAGTAGCTTTCCACGACGGTCAACTGACTCTGCTTCTCGGCGACGATCAGGTTTCGCGGGTGCGTCACCAAGGGCCGATCGCCGGTCGTCGTCACGAAGACCGCGTGGATGGGGTTCTCGATCACGACTCCCTTGGGCACGTGCAGAAACAGCCCGTCCGCCATGAACGCCGTGTTCAGAGCCGTGAAGGCCTCGTTTTCGAACTTGGCGTACTTGCCGAGGTGCGACTCGACCACCGCCCGGTCTGACGTGATCGCCTCGGCAAGACTGCAAGCGCGGACGCCGTCCGGCAAACCGGCCATGCTCGACAGGTCCGCGGCGTAGCGACCGTTTACAAATACCATGCGGGGGAATCCGGCGTCCCATTCCGTTATTTCCGAATACTGCTCGGGCGTCACGGTTCGGCCCGCGTGTTCGGCCGGGCTGTACTCCGTCGAGGTCTGCGAGCTGACGTTGGTGAATCGCCATTGCTCGTGGCGCGTAGTCGGAAAGCCCAGATCTCCGAAACGCGAGATGGCGGACTTGCGGATCGCCGCCAACCACGCCGGGGCGTCGGCGGTCCCGCGTTCGAATTGGTCGAACGCCGCGAGAAACGTGTCCTTGTTCGATTTATCGAGTGTCGTTGTTGCCAAGACGATCTCTCCTTACGAAGCCACCGCCTGGGCGTTTCCGGCCTCTTGCTCGAGCCACCCGTACCCGCGTTCCTCGAGTTCTGAGGCCAGCTCCTTGCCGCCCGACCGAGCGATCCGGCCGTCCAACAACACGTGTACAAAGTCGGGAACGACGTAGTTGAGCAGCCGCTGGTAGTGCGTCACGACCAGGATCGCCCGATCGTCGCTGCGAAGCTTGTTCACCCCGTTGGCAACGATCTTCAACGCATCAATGTCGAGCCCGGAATCCGTCTCGTCCATGATGGCCAGCTTGGGTTCGAGCATCGCCATTTGAAAGATCTCGTTACGCTTCTTCTCGCCGCCCGAAAACCCCTCGTTGATCGCCCGGTTCAGCAGCCGCTCGTCCAGATCAAAGAGCTTCGTCTTTTCCTTTACCAGCGTCAGAAAGTCCATCGCATCCAGTTCTTCCTCGCCCCGATACTTCCGTCGGGCATTGAGCGCCGCCCGCAAGAAGTAATTCGTCGTGACGCCGGGAATCTCCACCGGATACTGAAACGCCAGGAAGATGCCCTCGCACGCCCGCGTTTCCGGGTTAAGCTCCAACAAGTCCTTGCCGTTGTATCGTACGGTGCCCTCGGTCACCTCGTAGCATTCGCGCCCCGCCAAGACCTGCGCCAGGGTGCTCTTGCCCGACCCGTTCGGCCCCATGATCGAGTGGACTTCGCCGGCTTTGATCGACAGGTCGATTCCCTTGAGGATCTCGTGACCCTCGACATTTGCATGTAGATTCTTGATTTCCAGCATTCTCTATTCTCTAGTTGTCAATTGTCAGTGGTCAGTGGTCAGTTTTGAGTCTTCAGTCCCGCGCAATCAGCCTACGCTGCCTTCCAGGCTCACTGCCAACAGCTTCTGGGCCTCCACGGCGAACTCCATCGGCAGTTCTCGGAAGACCTCCTTGCAGAAGCCGTTCACGATCATGCTCACCGCGTCTTCCGTCGAGATCCCCCGCTGGTTGCAGTAGAAGAGTTGGTCCTCGCCGATCTTCGACGTGGTGGCCTCGTGCTCCATCCGGGCCGTGCTGTT
>JAPULF010000586.1 GCA_027295245.1 Planctomycetota bacterium | reverse complement strand
GCGTATAGATCATCGAACGAGGCATCCGAGTCTTGCCGCTCAGAAACGAAAGCAAACGGGAGAGCGATTCGATCTGGCGGGCGGTCGGCGCGTGTGATTCGAGGTCGCCGATCAGGCAGATGCCGATTCCGTGATTGTTATGGAAATTGCCGGGCGTCTTGCAGTGGGCCCCGTGCATCTGTCGCTTCCAGCGCTCTCCGACGAAGACATTGCCGTCACCGTAGGCGACACCGTTGCCGATCACGAAGTGGTAACCGAGTTCATCCCACCCGCGGGTCCGCATGTGATAGTCTCGCATGCCCTGGGGCGTGGATTTGTCGCTGGCGGAGTGGTGAATCACGATGCACTTCCAGCGGTTCGAGATTCCCCGTCCGGGCGTCCACCCGGCAGTGGGGTTGAGCTGGGCTCTCGGCGCGGGTTTCTGTGCGTATCGCGACGGGGGCCTGATCGGGCCCGGCCGTCGGCCGTAGAATCCCGGAAGCTGGGTGATTTTCGATTTGTTGGCGTCCGAAGCGCACCCCGAGCCGCCAGCAATGGCGATGGCTAGTCCGGATATAAGTACCCCCACCTTGGGCTTCACCACACGGTACTCCTGCTTCCTGTCCCCCGTATCAGTGCAGGCACCGGGCCTGCACGTAGAGCCTACCATCGGGCGGCCCGAACGGGCAAGTGAGCTGAAATCGCGATGCACGAAGGGCAGCAGTATTCCGGGACGGCAAGGCCGCGGGCGCGAACGGTCCGCGTCGGCCTACTCCACGGTAACGGACTTGGCGAGGTTTCTCGGCTTGTCGACATCGCATCCTCGCAAGACGGCGGCGTGATAGGCCAATAACTGCAACGGGACGATCGTGATCATGGGCTGAAGCGGTTCTGGGGCGTCGGGTACATAAAAGACGTGTTCGGCAAGGCTTTCTATATCGGTGTCGCCCTCGGTGGCCACGGCAATGATTCGGCCCCGGCGGGCTCGGATCTCTTCCATGTTGCTCACGATCTTGTCGTATTGGCTGTTCTTGGTGGCGATGAAGACGACGGGCATGTCTTTGGTGATGAGGGCGATCGGCCCGTGCTTCATTTCGGCCGAGGGCATGCCTTCGGCGTGGATGTATGAGATTTCCTTGAGCTTGAGGGCTCCCTCGAGGGCGGTGGGGTAATTGTAGCCGCGTCCTAGATAGAGCCAGTTTTCGGCGTTTTTGAATTCCTCGGCGACGTCCCGGATGGCGTCGCTTTGGGCGACGATGCTCTCGATTTTTTCCGGCACGGACTTCAGGGCGTCGAGATACTCCTGAAGCATGGGTTGCGAGAGGTTTCGCCGGCGACCGAGATGCATCGCGATCATGGCAAGAACCATGACCTGCCCGATGTAGGCCTTGGTACTGGCGACCCCGATCTCGGGTCCCACGTGGAGATAGACGCCGGCATCGGTCTCACGGGCAATGGTGGAGCCGACGGCGTTGACGATGCCGATGACACAAGCGCCCTTGTCACGCGCCTCGCGAAGGGCGGCGAGCGTGTCGGCGGTTTCGCCCGATTGACTCATCACGATCACGACCGTGCCGTCGTCGATGATCGGGTTTCGATATCGAAACTCGGAGGCGTATTCGACTTCGGCGGGGATGCGTGCGAGTTCCTCGAAGAGGTACTCACCCACCAGTCCGGCGTGCCAGGCGGTGCCGCAGCCGGTAATGATGATTCGCTTGGCGTGGACCAACTCGCGGGTGAAGTTGGCGATTCCGCCGAGCGTGATGCGGCCTTCTTGCTGATTGACGCGACCGCGCATGCAGTCGGCGAGGGCGCTGGGCTGCTCCATTATTTCCTTGAGCATGAAGTGTTTGTGGCTTCCGAGTTCGATGTCGTCGAGGGTCATTTCCAGCTCGGCGACCTCCTTGGTGACGGGCACGTTGTCCAAGGTGGTGGTTCGGAAACCGTCTTCGGATACGACGGCCATCTCGCAATCGTGCAGATAAATGGCCTGCGTGGTGTGCTGTAGGATGGCGGCGGCGTCGGAGGCAACGACGTATTCACCATCGCCGACACCGATGATCAGGGGGCTGCCCTTGCGGGCCGCGACTATCTTTCCCGGATGTTCGCTGCAGATCACGGCGATTCCGTAGGTTCCGCGCACGTCGCGCAGGGCGGTTCGGACGGCGCTTTCGAGGTCGCCGTTGTAGAAGTGACCGATCAACTGAACGAGGACTTCGGTGTCGGTCTCGCTCTTGAATACGACGCCTCGGTGTTCCAGGTAGGTACCCAGGGCCTTGTAGTTCTCTATGATGCCGTTGTGGATCAGTGCGATGCGGCCGCTGGCATCGAAGTGCGGGTGGGCGTTTTCATCGCTCGGGACGCCGTGGGTTGCCCAGCGCGTGTGGGACATGCCGCAGGTACCGTCCGCGAAACCGTTGAGTTTCGACTCCAGAACGGCGATTCGCCCGGCGGATTTCTTCATTCGAATGCCACCGTTCCCGTCGAGGATGGCGATTCCGGCGGAGTCATATCCCCGGTATTCGAGGCGCTTAAGGCCCTCCATCAGGATTGAGCGTGCCTGGCGATATCCGGTGTATGCGACTATTCCGCACATGGCGTCTCCTGCCGAGCGGCGCTTGGAAATCGCGCGCCTTTTCCGGCGACACCTATTCTAACGCAAAGCCGTTTGCCAATCAGGCCGTGGAACAAGGGTCAGGCACCTCGCTGTATCGGTCGTCGTCAGGCCCATTGGCTCGAAGCCGGTCCCCATTTGGCAGACACAGCCAAGGATAGATTCCGCCTCGGATAATGTCGTCTTTATGGGATGGCAGGTGCCAGTCACGGACCAAGACGTTCCTGGTTATGACGTCGGGTCCGCGGTGTTTGTTCGGGAGCGGGTTTCTTGAGTTTGGCGGTGCTCCGCTTGACGCGATCCATTCGTTGTAACGTGTTGCGGCATAGAGGATTACGGTTATTCGGCGAAAGGCCGACCGAAGGGAATCCGTGGGCCGCGTGGACGCATTCGCCGACCCCGGCTAGATTGCCGTTTCACGACGGTCGCTCGAGATTGTCGAGTCCTGAGATGGTTCGAGAAGCCTATGAATACGTTGGGAGACTTGGTACACGTCAATCGAGTTCGGAGCCGGTGGGTTTTGCGGGATGCCGGCTTGGTATTGGCTGGGAGCCTGTTCGTGGCTGTTTGTGCCAAGATCCAGATTCCGGCGAGCCCGATTCCCTGGACGCTGCAGACTTTCGGCGTTGCGCTGGTGGGGGCGACGCTAGGCAGTCGCCGGGGGG
>JAPULF010000585.1 GCA_027295245.1 Planctomycetota bacterium | reverse complement strand
TGGCGCTAGGGGACTGCCGCCTGGTGGAACGATTAATTGTCGTGAAGTCGGCCGTGCGACTCGGAGCCGGCCCCACCACCCACGGCTAAGATCCGGCTCGGATTGTGTCGGAGAATACCTTCGCGACGATTTCGTTGCCGCGGGCACTGAGATGATTGCAATTGAAGTAGTTCCGCGGTTCGGCCCTCAACGTGTCGTCCGCCGCGGCAACGTCGGCTACGACGGCCCCCCCGTTTAGCGCGGCCGATCGAATGCGTTCGTTGAGCATGGCCACGTAGGCATTGGCGTTTGCCGCCTGGGAGGGAAGCAGGATACTCAGAAAGAGCGGATCGCAGTCCAGGCTGACAGCGGGTAGCGAAAAATAGGTCGACACGTAGACTTGCAGGCCGGCCTGCCGGGCGATGTCGATCGCGGATTCGATATTCGCCTGTACGTCGTCCAGAAGCTCGGTGAGTTGTTCGGCGAAGGGGTAACCCGGGCTGGACGGCGAGAAGATCAACAGCCCGTCGCGCTCTTCGATCCAATCTGTCAGGTCGTTTCCTCCCTCCCAAAACAGAACGGTGTCGGCGTTCGGAAACAGGCCTCTTGTAATCAGCGAACGTAGACGGCCGACGCCTCGGTCGGTGGTCTCGCCCCCGCGTCCCTCGTTGGTAAAGGCCCCGGCCGGCTGACTCAGGAGGCTGGGAAGAAACTCGACGTAGTCCATCTCGGCCGGTCCGGCGGTGGCAGAGTCCCCGAAGGCCACGACCCGAACGGCCGGATCCGGCAAACGGAAATCGAAGTCGCCGTTGCAGCCGCATGCCAAGGCGACAACGGCCGTCCAGATCAGAGGCGACCGGTACGAATCGGGCGGAATCGACTTCATGCCGTTGTCCTCCACGGGCGGTCCTTCCTCTCGGTCCGCGCACCCCATGATAGGCCGGGCCCTTGGCCTGTGGCATCGACGATGCGGATCGGGCGGGGCCGGGGATTGACCTTCGTCTCGCGAGGCGGTGCGGTTCCAGTTCGAGCACAAAAAGTCGCGCGATCCAATACGACCCGACGCGTAATTACTCGTGCGGTTTTGGCCACCCTCTCGCTCCGAGTTTTCCGCGGCAGCCGCAGAACCCGCTGGTAGGGTCGCTTGATATGGATCGGTGGCGTCGCTTGGCGCGGCTTGCTCGATTCGGGCGTCAGGACGATAATGCCGAACTGGCCATGGCTCTTTGGGAAAAATGGTGTGATCTCTGGACCCGCCTGAAATGCAAGGGCGACTCGCAGGAGCAGTATGCCCGCCTTGAGACCCTCTACTCCGAGCCGAATCGGTCCTACCACAATCTCGAACACATCGAGGGTTGTCTCGATCTGCTCGATGAGGTTCGTGTCGAATGCAAGAATCCCGAGCAGGTGGAACTTGCAATCTGGTTTCACGACGCGGTTTACGATGCCCGGCGTGCGGATAATGAGAAGCAAAGCGCGCTGATGGCCGAAAGTGTCGCGGTCGACGCGGGTTTGCCGCCGGAAACGGCGTCCCGCGTCGCCGATCTCGTCCTCGCGACGCGTCATGATGGGATTCCAGCGGATTCGGACGCTCAATTGCTCGTTGACATCGACCTGGCCGGTCTGGGCCGGACGTTCGATCAGTTCAAGCAAACCGGCGCGCTGGTGCGGCGGGAGTTCGACTGGCTCGACGACGAGACGTTCTATCAAAACCAAGCGGAGTTGTTTCGTCGCTTGCTGGACCGGCCCAGTATTTTCTTCACCGAGTATTTCCAATCCAGGTTCGAGCGGCAGGCCCGAGAGAACCTTCAGAAGATCCTCGATAACAGCTAGCGGCTCCACGTCTCGGCCCCTGCCGACCGAGCCGAAGCACATGCGGGGGAGGAGGCGGCAAAAATGGGCGCGTGTTCACAATTCTCCGACCTCATCGGCTTTATTGAGCAGATGATCGTCCTGTATCAGCGGGTCTTCGATACCTTCCTCTCCGTCTTCAGCTTTCTGAGCATTCGGACCCTCGATCTGTCCTCGATATTCAGATTGCTGATCGGCTGCGACGGATGAGAGTCGGGCTTTTGCCCGATTGAACCGTCTGTTTTGGGTACAATACACGCTCCGGAAGTCTTCGGGCCGGATGCATGGAGGACTGCCGATGAACAGACGATTTACGGCGGCGGCAGTGTTTGTGTTGGCCGCGGGTCCCCGGTTGCTTCTTGCGGCCGAACCCGTGCCGTTGATGGTCCTTACGCCCCAGACCGCCCGTGTCGGCAAGCCGCTTGTATTGCGGGTGGATGACGATTCGGGCATCGCGCGGGACTCGGACATCCGCGTCATTGTGCGATTTCGAGGCGATCAGGAATTGGTCGAACCTCGGGTCGATCCGGCGTCGAAATCGAAGACCTGGCGATTCACGCCGCGCGGCGCGGGCACGTACGTCATTTCCACGAGCATCGAGCCGACCTCGGCTAGCCGAACGGATCGGTTGTTCCAATATGAGAAAATGATTGTTGTCGTTGCGCCTGACGGCCCCGTTACGGATGTGCCGGCGCGACCTTCCGCGTCGGCGATTGCCCGGTTTGGGCATCGATTGGAAATTGACTCAATGGTGGACCCGAGCTGCCTGATGATCGGTGGCGTCCTTCCGGTTCGGATCAAGTTCGACGGCAAGACCATGAAGAATATGGAGCTGGTCGTTGCGTGCCGTCCTACCGAGGTTTTGGCCGGCGCGAAGCCCGTACCGGCTGCTCCCGCAGGCGAAGTCGGAGGCGGCCCGCCCCCCGACGTGACACGAACATTCAAATCCGACACCGGCGAGAACGATTTCGCCAGGATTCCGATTCGAGACGCGGGGAGATGGATCCTGGTGGCGGAACACAAGCCCGACGCGGACGGTGTCCGCATTCGACCGGGCGATCGATTCGTGGCGACCCTGGAGTTTCGGGTGAATCGCCCCAAGGCGGAAGCGGGCCGATCAGAGAATCGTCCCGCTGATAAGCGTGGAGAATAACGCATTGATGGTTGGGCCCTTGAATAGCCGAGGACGCGTCGACGGCTCTCGAAAAGCCGTGGGCATCGACGGTCCACAAGGCAGAATCGTGACTCGCGCAGCCTTTCTGCTGCTGATGTTCACGGCGACGGTGCGGGGCCAAGTCGGTCCGGATTGGCAGCCGTGGGGGCCTGCGCCGATTACGGAAGTCTCGTACACCGGCCGAATCTCCGCCATCGCCACCCATCCGACGGACGCGGAAGGATATTTTGTGGCGGGGGCCGACGGGGGCGTGTGGCGAAGGCGAAGCGGCGATCTTGAGTGGACGGCGCTCACGGATAGTCTGCCCACGACGGCGATCGGTGCATTGGCGCTCGATCCGACCGACGCGAACACGCTCTACGCCGGCACCGGTGAGGCGAATTTCGCGTATCACAGCCGATTCGGGGTCGGCCTCTACAAGAGCACGGACGGCGGGGACAATTGGGTTCACCTTGCGGAGGCCACCTTCGCGGGGCGCTGCTTCTCCAAAATCGTCGTTGACGGCACGAATCCGTCGACGGTATTTGCGGCGATTACGCCGGCCGGCGGGTTTCTGCCGGCGCGGTCCGCCGCCAAGGGTCATCCGCAAGCCGATGGTCCGTTCGGCGTGTTCAAGTCCGAGGACGGCGGGCATACATGGCAACATCTCGTGAACGGCCTGCCGGCGCTCGCGGCCACCGACCTGGCCCTTCATCCGTTCAATCCTCAGGTTTTGTTCGCCTGCATCGGGGAGATCTTCGGCGACTCGAACAACGGCGTGTATCGAAGCACGGACGGTGGGCAGTCGTGGAATCGTCTTGCCGGGGGATTACCGGTCGCCAATGTCGGCCGGATTTCGATCGCTACGGCGCCGACCTTGCTGCCCGATCGCGTGTACGTTTCGATCACAGAATCCGCGAACTCCACCGGGGGTTCGGCATCCTTGCTGGACGTGTATCGATCGGACGACAGCGGCGACAACTGGACGCCGCTGTTCGCGCCCAACTTCATGGCGACCTACGGTTGGTATTTGAACGTCATATCCATTCAGCCGACGAATCCGAACGTGGTGATCGTCGGCGGCGTGACGGCACATCGTTCGACGAACGCCGGCGGAAACTGGACGACGATCACCCCTCCACACGTCGATTTGCATGCAATCGCCTGGGACGCTTCCGGCCGTTTGTTGGTAGGCGATGACGGCGGCGTTCATCGGTCCACCAATCTCGGGAATTCGTGGAGCCACCTGAACAACGGGCTTGGCCTGATCCAGTTCTATGCCGGACTTTCGCTCGACCCGGCAGACGAGGATACGCTCTTCGGCGGAACGCAAGACAACGGGACGAACAAGCGCCTTGGTCCAGGTGATTGGTCTCAGATCTTCGGCGGCGACGGCGGCGCGACGGCGGTCGACCCCACGAATTCGAACATCGTGTTTTGCGAATCTCAGGGAACGGGTAATCTGTATCGCTCTACCAATGGCGGGCTCAGCCTCAACTGGACGGGCAGCGGTCTCTCCGGTCGAAACTGCTTTCTGCCGCCTTTCGTGATGGACCCCAGCGATCCTCAACGCATGGTCTATGGTACACACGTGGTGTTCGAGAGCACCAACGGCGGGGCCGGATGGTCGTCGATCAGTCCCGATCTGACCGCCACCGGCACCGGTGCGATTCACAGCATCGCGATCGCTCCGTCTGACCCGCAGACGATTTGGGTGACGACCAACGACGGAAACGTGCAGGTGACCTTCAACGGCGGCGGCCAGTGGGCGCTCGTGCGGCAGGGACTTCCCGGTTGGTTTCGCATCATGAGGCAGATATTCGTGTCGCCCGATGACGATGAAACGGCGTACCTGGCCGGGTCGGCCTTCGGCGCCGATCAGGTTCTTAGAACCGTGAACGGCGGCCAGTCATGGGCCGTTCTGGACGGGAATCTTCCGGACGTGCCGATCAATGTGATCGCAGTGGACACGCGGCCGTTCTTGGACGTGCTCTATGCCGGCGCCGAGGCGGGTGTGTATCGATCGCTGGATGACGGAGCCACATGGCATCGATTCGGCAAGGAATTGCCGAACGCCCCGGTGATCGACCTTCGGCTGGATTTGCCCCGCGGAAGAATGTTGGCCGCCACGCAGGGGCGCGGGGCTTGGCTGATCGATATTTGGCAACCCGGCGATGTCAACGGGGACGGGGCGGTCGACATTTTGGATGTTTCATCTCTTGTGGGCGTTCTCTTGCAGCAGAATACGGACCCGGACTGGGTCCTTCGTAGCGATGTCAACGCGGACGGGGCGTCGAACGGTCGGGATATCTCGCCGTTTGTCGATGTCTTGACGAAGAGTTAGCTGGCGACGCGGGAGGGC
>JAPULF010000584.1 GCA_027295245.1 Planctomycetota bacterium | reverse complement strand
ATCTCCTTGAAGCCATTCTCAAGGTCGCCGCGCCGCATCGCATCGATGTGCTTTCGGCCGGGGCCATGACACGATTCACAGCGCACGCCTGGCTCGAGAGGGTGTATCGCGCGGCCCGCACCGAGTGCTACGGGTCCGGTCGAGTGGCACTTGAAGCACTGCAGTATCCCCGACTCGGCACTGGCCATGTTATAGAGGATTCCCACCGCCTGGGGCAGCGTCTCGGCCGGACCTTCGTGCCCGGGCGTGAGGGCGAAGGATTTCGGGCCGGTAAAGTAGCTGAACGAATGTTCCAGATACCACTCTTGGTTGCCCCGCGTCACAAACGTAATGCCCTGTTCCCCGGCCCCGAACGCCCAGTCGATGTCCATTTCCATGACATCGCCTTCGCTGCTGGCCCGAACGCGAAGGCCGTCCGGCGTTCGCGAGAAAACAAACTCGTAACCCGGTTCGCGCCGCAGCGGTTCCTTCGTCACGAACGAGGCGGCCAAGGGGTGCTCATCCGCACGGTGCAATGACCTCGCATGGCCGCTCCTCGATTGCCGCGAGAACTTCGTCTCATGGCACTCAGCACAAGCTTGCGCCCCGGCGTAGGGATGCTCGGCTGGTTCAGCCCCCCACAACCCGGTCAAGCAGCACGCCGCCATAACCGCTCGTGCCATCGAGTCTCGCAACGTCGTCGTCATCTGGACAGTGATCCCGCAGCTTATTTCACAGGGGATTGTACCGATTCCAGCAACCCGAGGCCGAATCTCCCGGAGGGCATTGCACAAAAAACCGGCCCGTGCTCCACTCAGAGGGAACTCGGGCCGGCAAAGAACGTGGCGAAACCTAGGCCGCCAACAAACAAAAGAGGTCAGAAGATCATCTTCATGCCGAATTGCATATTGCGGGGCGCGCCCACGCCACTGATTCGTCCGAAGTTCGCCGACGTAATGTTCGTGTTAGGGTTGCGGAACACCACTCTGTTCATCGGATTGTTCATCTCGAACCGAAACTGGTGCGTCACCCGCTCGGTGATCTTCGTGTTCTTGAGGATCGCAAACGACTCTTGCAAGCTGTGAGGCCCTTGCACGGCCAGCCGCGGCGGCGCGTTCCCGAACTGCCCCGCGGCGGCGGGAGTAAACGCGTCCCGATTCAAATAGAAGTCCGTGGCCGGATCGAAATCATCGAGCGAGACACCCGTGCGGATGCTGCTCGATACGATGTCCGGGCGCTGCGCGGAGTTGAAGAACGGCAAGGTATTGTTTGCCGAAACCGCCAGCCTCTGACCGCTGCTATAGAAGCCGACACCGGCGAGTTGCCATCCGCCGAGAAACTTGGCGGCAGCGCCCGACGTGTTCCCGGCGACCAATTTGCCGGGCCCCATTGGGATCTCGTACACGAAGCTGAGAGCAACGATATTCGGCCGGTCCTGATTGCTGTAGGAGTACTCGCGCTTGTACCAGCTCTGATACGAAAGATCATTGAGGTTCTTCGACCACGTATAAGCGAACGTGCCGGTCAACCCGCCTTTGTAGCGTTTGTCGACCTTCATCTGAAACGAGTGATAGCTCGAATTCCCGATGTTGTCGCCGTGCAGGTCGAGGTTGCCGAACTGCGGGAAGGGCCGCAGAGCCTGGGCGACGGTCGCGCGCGAACCCCACAGATCCGAGAAGCCGTCGAAGGGCTCGAAAATCCCGTTCTGAGCGGCCAAGCCGGAATTGATGTTCGCCCGCAGCACCTCCGAGGGAAGCGACTTGAAGGCGTCGGGAACCTCGCTGATGCGGTTTGTCGTCGACAGGTGGTTACCTTTGTTGCCCACATAGGCAATACTGACGCCGACGTCATTCGCGAACTCATGCTCGATGGTGAAGTTCCACTGCGCCTTGTACGGGAGGTTGTAGTCGTCGCGAATCACCGCGCGGGCATTCTGTCCGTTCAACTGGAACGGACTGAAGTTCGGCGGCAGCTCGAAGTCCTGTGGGAAACCGTTGTCCCAGTTGAACGCCGGGTTGATACCGTTGTCGCCTGTGGCGAAGGCGACATTAGTGTTGAAGCCTGTCGCTGGAATTCCATTGCTGCGGTTCGTGTAGGTGCCGTTGAACATGCCGATCCCGGCCCGCACGACCGTGTCGTTGCCCAACTTGTAGGCGAAGCCCAGCCGCGGGGCTGGATTCCACCAGAGCGGCTCGATAATCCGGTTGGGAACATCGGTACCGGCGAACGCTAGCACACCGGGCAAGCCGCCGGCCTCGGCGTTGGGCCGCGAGAGATCGATGTAAGACAGACGCCCCGCGGGTTCCGAGTGCCCGGAGATGACTTCCATTCGCAGCCCCAGATTCAGCGTCAGTTTCTGCGTCACCTTCCAGGAATCGTCTACAAAGAAGCCCCAGGTCGTGTAGCGGCCTGTCGGCTGGGACCCGCGAAAGACCGTCGAAGCGTTGTGGACTTCCCCCAGCAGGAAGCTGGCCCACGCATCTCCGGTGGAGTTAAAGTTCTGGGGGTCAGCCGTAGCGTTCCTGCGAAACCGGAAGTCGCCGCCTCCGCTGCCGAACCGCCGGAAATTATCCTGGTGGTACTGCCATTCGACGCCCATCTTGAACGTGTGCGTGCCGCGAATCAGCGTCGCCGTGTCGCCCAGCGTGAACGTGTTAAAGAAGTTGTCCGACGCGATACTGTCGCCGTACCGGGTGTAGCCCTCGGTGTCGAAACGGATGGTCGGGAACAGATCGAACGGCAGCCCGCGCAAGCCGAGTTTCCCTCCATCCGGCTGCACCCAACCCTCGTTGAAGCTCTCGCTGAAGTTCGGATTGCGGAACCGCGAGAAGCCGAGCCGAATGTTGTTCAGGGTTGTCGCGCTGAGCGAGCTATCGATATTGACGTGGAATATCCTCGTCGTTACGCGCTGGATATTGTAGTTCGCCAGCCCCGTGGTATCTCCCACCGGCTTCAGCCGGGAGGGGCCGGGGCTCTTCTGTGCCGGCCGGTCGGTGAAGTTGAACATGCCGCTGATGCGGTGTTTGTTCGTGAACATGTGGTCGATCTTCAATCCGCCGTGCCGGTGGTCTTGAAAGTTGCTCGAGAGAGGAGCCGGGTCGTTCTGCGCGATGCCGCTGAACGCCGGTTGAGGGTGCAAAGGCAGTATAACGCTCGACACGTCGCTCCAGCGATTTTGGGGAATGACCGCGTTCGGAAACGGGGACCGTGTGGCGCCGTCGGGCCCGATTTGCGTGGTTGCCGGATCGTAGATCGGCCTGTTAGCCAATTGGATCAACTCGCTGAAGTCACCCTGCTGCATGAGGGCTGTGGGCAGTGTGTTGAGCGCCGTGGTTTGTCCGCCGCGCCGGTAGAACTGGTCGAAGGAGGCGAACCAGAACGTTCTGTCCTTGCCGTTGTAGCCGGGCAACCGGACCGGACCGCCGATGGCGCCGCCCCACTCATTCTGGCGGACCGGACCTTTGTTGGCTGCGAAGAAGCTGCGGGCATCGAGCTTGTCGTTCCGGAGAAATTCAAAGGCCGACCCGTGCATTTGGTTGGCGCCGCTCTTGAGGGTGAAGATTGTGATGCCGCCCATGGCGTGCGAGTATTCCGCCGAGTAGTTGTTGGTGATGAGCTTGAATTCGGCGATGGCGTCGACCGATGGGTTGACTTCACTGTCGTTGCTCAGGTCGCCGCGGCTCAGGGCGATTCCGTCGAAGTAGACTTGATCAGCGAATTGCTGGCCGCCGTTGATCGACTTGTTCCAAGTGCTGGTCGTGGCAACGCCCGGTGAAAGGCGAATGAAGCTCGAGGGGTTTCGGATGCTGCCGCCCAGCGTCAGCGGCAGGTTGAGGAATTTTTTCGATTCGACCACGACACCGACTTCCGACGTCTCGGTCGAGATGAGGGGAATCACACCGCCGGTAACGGTCACCGTTTCAGTCACGGCGCCGACCTGAAACTCGACGTTCACGACCGTCGTCTGGTTAGTTTGCGATTGCACTTCCAAATGTTCGTAGGCCTGAAACCCTTCAAGCTCCGCCCGAAGGGTGTAGATGCCGATAGGAACGGCGATAAGGCGATAGTTTCCGGTCTGGTTCGAGGCCGTTTCCAGGGTTAGATTCGTCGCGTTGTTGATGATTACGATGCGGGCTCCGACGACGGAGGCGCCCGAGGCGTCAGTTGCCAGCCCGGTGATGGTGCCCCGCTCGCCCTGCGCAAAGGCAACGGAGGAGACCAGGAAGAGCAGACAGGACAGTAACATCGCTTTTCGGATCATTTTTGATTCTCCTTTCAATTCAATTTCCCGTTCAATGCACGTTGTCGGCTTGGCAGGCAAGTGCACAAACCCATCCCACAGAGAACAGCCCTCTCTATGGGAGCGAGCAAGCCAATCTCAACTTCACTTCACCAAAAACCGGGCAAGAGAAATGTGCAGGAAAGTCGTCCACAATACCGGGCGTCATGACCCCCATGGTCGCCCTCCCGTTTGGATCCGGAACGCATGTCCCACATCAGCGCATACTTCCTTAAGAACTTTATGCGCCCCCAGGTAAACCTGCCCCGCCTCTGCCGCCA
>JAPULF010000583.1 GCA_027295245.1 Planctomycetota bacterium | reverse complement strand
GCACTCAATTGCACGATCGGGACGGGCTGCCTTTATTTCCTTCTGACGTTCATTCCGTTCTTGAACCTGGTGGTCCTCTTCCTGACCAATGCACGAGCGATCGAAACCCTCAAGTCGGCGGGGATTCGGGTCGGGGTGATGGGGGTCTCGGATTCCGCGGCCCGTGCAGCCATGGAATCGAATCTGTGTAAGAAATGTGGATACAACCTGACCGGCAATGCGAGCGGCATCTGCCCGGAATGCGGAACGAGCCTTTATTCTTCGAAGGGCAATACGGCGGCAAGTGTGCGAAAGAGACGCACGAAATGCGGCCGTTGCGGCTACGACCTAACCCTAACGTCTGATGGGAATTGCCCTGAGTGTGATCCGTCGGTCGTCTAGGCCGTACGCCAAATCCGTCTTGGCGCGTTTTCTAGAGGCCTTTCCGAGCCGTCCCGATCGTGATCGGGATTGGAGGTTCTGTCTACTTGCAAGGCGTTTCCTCGTTTTTTTGTCGATTTTGGCTGGCTTGGAAACGGGGACCCGTTAAGATTCGGTCGAAAGTGACTCCCTTCTCGGTCAAGATACGAAGGAGGTTGTGGCCATGGGATATCGGAAACGAATCGAGCTGCGAGTCTGTTTAGCGGCTATCGGATTGACGTGGATGGTTGTCGGCGGCGCTTGGGCGACGGAACACCCGTTGCTTAACCTGATGCAGAGTGAGCTGGACCTTTCGAAGAAGAAGCTGAAGAGCAGCGAGGGGACGGTGCCGTATTTCATTCAGTATACGGTTGCCGACACGCGCTCCCTGCGTCTCGGGGCGACGCTCGGTGCGATCACGAGGAATCAGCAAGATCACTCGCGAACGCTGGTCGTGGATGTTCGTTGTGGGGGTTACCGTTTGGACAACACGCATCAGATACGGGGAGGCAGGTTTGGTCGCGGTCGCCGCGGAGGATTCGGCGGTTGGGCGAGACTGCCGTTGAACGACGATCCCGTTGCAACGCGACACGCGATTTGGCTGGAGACGGACGGGGCGTTTCGGAGGGCCGTCAACCGGCTGGCCCAGGTCGAGGCCAACGTGAAGGTCAAGGTGGAAGAAGACGACACCTCCGACGATTTTTCGCGCGAAGAACCCGGCGTGTACATCGGCGCCTGGAAGGACTTTTCGGTGGATCGGGAATTCTTCATCGGCAAGGTTCGAAAATACTCTCGGGCGTTTCGAGACCATCCGTTGATTTACGGATCGAGCGTAACGCTCACCGGCCGATTGACGAATCGACTGATCGTCAATTCGGAGGGAAGCAAGCTGCAGGTTGCCCGCGAGTGGTGGCGGATCGGCATTCAGGCATCGACGATCGCGGAAGACGGCATGGAGCTTTCGCAATACAAGACCTTCGATTCCCATTCGCCGGGCGGGCTTCCAGACGACGCGACGGTGATGAAGGGCGTCGACGAGGTGATCCGTGACGTCCTGGCGCTGCGGGAAGCACCGATTGTGGAGCCGTACATGGGGCCGGCGATTCTCATGAATCGGGCCGCGGGCGTCTTCTTTCACGAGATCTTCGGCCACCGAATCGAAGGCCATCGTCAGAAGGATGTCGAGGAGGGACAGACGTTCGCCAAGAAGATCGGCAAGGAGGTCCTGCCTTCGTTTCTCAGCATCGTCGATGACCCGTCGAAGGTCCGATTCGGAAAAACGGAGCTAAACGGCTATTACGCATTCGATGACGAGTGCGTACGCGGTCAGCCGGTGCGGTTGGTCGAGAACGGCGTCCTGAAGACGTTTCTCTTGTCGCGCTCGCCGACGCGGGGCTTCACCAAGTCGAACGGTCACGGGCGATGTCAGGTCGGCAGGAAGCCGGTGTCTCGTCAGGGGAATCTCATTGTCGAGTCCACGCGGCAGATGCCCTTCGAGAAACTGCGCGAGAGGCTGATCGAGGAGTGCAAGAAACAGGACAAGGAATACGGCCTGTTGTTCAAGGACATCTCCGGTGGTTTCACGACCACGGGCCGGCGGGGGCCACAGGCGTTCAAGGTGCTGCCCATCGTGGTCTATCGCGTGCACGTGGACGGGCGACCGGACGAATTGGTGCGCGGCGTGGACATTGTCGGAACGCCGCTGACGTGTTTCTCGAAGATCCTCTGCACGGCGGATGACCCGGACATATTCAACGGTGTCTGCGGGGCGGAGTCCGGTTCGGTGCCCGTCTCGGCGATCTCGCCGAGCATTCTGGTCGAGCAGATCGAGATCGAGAAAAAGCAGAAGGCCCAGGATCGTCCGCCGATTCTGGACGCGCCGATCGCGTCGGAGAAAAAGGTCGGCTGAATGCGGCCGAATGAGAAAACCTGAACCCCTTCGATGGGAGAATGAACCATGATGAGAACACGTATTCTGACCGGGCTTTTGTTTCTGGTCGCGCCGGGGCTGTCCCGGGCGGACGCCGACTTGGCGCAGGAGAAAAAGAACGATGTCCTCGTACGGGCACTGGTGGACGAATTGGAGCGCGGCAAGGTCGGCTTGAAATTGGAAGGTCTCGAGCGCCCCTATTTCATCGAATATGCGCTGCAGGACCGGTCGACCGGTAGCGTGACCGCCGTGCTGGGGTCGGTCACGAACAGGAGCGAGAATCGCAGTCGCGGTTTGCGAGTGGATGTTCGAGTCGGGTCGTACGAGTTGGACAATCGGAATTTTTCCGGTGGAGGCGGGCGTTCTCGCTTCGGACGGGGCTTTGCCGCGCGGATGGGCGGCTCGATTCCGATCGATGACGACTACAACGCGATTCGCCAGTCGATTTGGTGGGCGACGGACCGCGATTACAAATCCGTGATCGAGACCCTGGAGCAAAAGAAGGCCTTCATGGAATCCAAGGTCATCGAGAACAAGCCGGACGATCATGCGCGGGCTCCGGCCGTTCTGCACTTTGACGGGCGGACCGATACGAACATTCCCCTGGACCGTCTCGAAAAGACGGTCGTAGGGCTGTCGGCGATCTTTCGCGAATGCCCGGCGGTCCTTCGCTCGAGCGTTAGCCTGAGCGGCACCGGCGGCAACGATTACCTCGTGAACACCGAGGGAACACGACTCCGCACTTCGAACTTGAGCTACTCGTTGGCCATCACCGCGACGGTTCAGGCCGATGACGGGATGAAGTTGACCGATTCGATTTCGATTCAGACTCGGAGTCTTGACGACCTGCCATCGCTCGCCGAAATGGAGAAGCGCTGCCGAGAGATGGTCGCAAAGCTGGTCGCGGTGAAAGAGGCCCCGATTCTGGAGTCCTACACCGGCCCGGTGCTGGTCGATGCCCCGGCCGCGGCGGCGCTGTTTTCAGGGCAATTCGCGTCGCGATTCGCCGGTGGGCAACGGGCGTTGGGTGGGCGAACGCCGCCGGAGGACTTCGAGAACAAGCTGGGCAAGCGGATCCTGCCGAAGTTTCTGAACGTAGTAGACGATCCGACGCGGTCGTCCATCGCCGGCACGCCGGTCATGGGACACTATCGGTACGACCAAGAGGGTGTCGAGGTCCGTCCGGTGGTGCTGGTCGAGAACGGGTATCTCAAGACGCTGGTCATGTCGCGGAACCCCTCCAAGAAGCTGTCCGAATCGACGGGCCACGGCCGGGGCATGTTTCAGCCGTCGGCTTCGACAGGCTGCCTGATCGTGACTTCCAATCAGGGTGCTTCGGATGAAGCGTTGAAAGAGAAGCTGATCGAACTCTTTGAGGACGAAGACCTGGAGTTCGGCATTCGAATCGCGTCGTTGGGCGCGACGGGGGCGGGTGCGGCGTCCGGGCGGTTGGCGCAGTTGATGGCCCGATTCGGGGGGTCGCTGGGCGGCCTGATGGGCACCGGGGCGACGCCGCTGGCGATATACAAGGTCTACCCCGACGGACGCGAGGAACTGGTTCGCGGCGCGGAGTTCGCACGAATCGGCTTGAAGGCATTCAAGCGAATCCAGGCGGCCGGGATGGAGCCGTACGTTCAGAATACGGGCGGGGCTCTGGAGGGAAGTACGATCGCGGCCCCCAGCTTCGTTTTCGAAGAGTTGGACTTGGCGAAGATCGACCGGGACTTCGACAAGCCACCGATCCTGCCATCGCCATTGGCGCGGGCCGATGCGGTGAAGGGCGTCGAAAACTGAGCCATTGTGCCGCCGGCGGTCGGTATTGTCCTGATCGGGCGGCAGCAAGAAAGAGTTGCCGCGCGGCATGAAGGACTTTTCGCACCCCGGTTGACTGCGACCGGTGCGGCCTTCCGTTGTCTGACCACAGAAGTGCCCATGTCATTTGGGCGTTGGTGGCGCACGCGAAAGAGTCCATTTGACTCGAAAGAATCGTCGGCTTTCAATATACTGTCAGAACGTGAGTTAGGTGTACGGCTCATGTCCCACGGGGCGTAGCTCAGCCTGGTTAGAGCGCCTGCTTTGGGAGCAGGAGGCCGATGGTTCGAATCCATTCGCCCCGATTGCCGCGAAGCGACAATAGAGTAGGAGAGGCGAGAAGGGAGACGGAAGAGACGACGTACTCAGGCCAAGCCGCCATAGAAAACCTCGGTTCGCGAAATCGCCTTCTACTGCGGTCTCTTTTCTGCTTTCTACCCTGGTGGCCGTCGCCCTCGAGAAACGCGTCGCCTATCAGCGCGCGATTGGCTTCGCCGATGGGGGTGCCGTCACGTCAGAGCAGTTTCCGCACGGCGGCGGTGACGGGCCGATCAACCTGCGGCGATCTCGTCGGGCACAAAGGCTGAAACCGTAACCATGCCGGAGCGAATGGAGGACGCCTGACTTGGACTTGTTCGGCAACCGTGGGCGGATTGACGCCTGGCTCGCTTCTTGGGCTTCGAGCCGGGTGCTGCTAGAGGCCGTCTTGGCAGTTTGTTTCTTGTTGCTTCTACGGTCCCCAAACGCCGCTGAAGCGAATGACGCCAAGCCGCTGTGGCTCGTCGTCAGCAGAGAACAGTTTCTCTCGAGCCTGAAGCCCCTGATAGAAAAGCGTCGTCTCGACGGCTTTGAGGTCCTGGTTTCAACGGCACATGTAGGCAAATCTTTGGCCGCTGCCCCGCGTCTTCCCAATTACCTGTTGCTCGTCGGCGACGATGAGGCGGGCGCGGAACAACAGCCGTGGCATCTGCCTGCGAAGCGTCGGAAGCTCTATCACTGGGAACACGACCAGCCGGAGTCATTCGCGTCAGACACCGCCTGGGGCGACGTCGATGGTGATCTTGTACCGGACATGGCCGTGGGGCGCATTCCGGCTCGAACGCCCCGTGACGTCGAAGTCGTAGTCAACAAGATTCTGGCGTTCGAGAGCCAACAGCCGTCCGAGCGGGATCTACAACTACTGGTTTGGGCGGGTTCGCCGATGTTCGGGGCCTTGATCGACAAGATGGCGATTGGCGTGCTGCTGTCGTCGCTTCAATCGGGGTCGCCCGGCTGGGTCCGCCTCTGGATCATCGCAGCCGACCCCTCACAGCCGTATTGTGGCTGGCCACCGGATCAACCGTCACGGTTCTGCCGGCGAATGCGTCAAGGCTGGCTTTGTCAGATTGTGATCGGACACGGCACCGTATCAAACTTCCTGTACTTGTTCGTTTATGTGATCGTAATCCAATTCGTTGTTTCCTGGGTCGGCGACCAACTTGCGGAAGGT
>JAPULF010000582.1 GCA_027295245.1 Planctomycetota bacterium | reverse complement strand
GTCATTCAAGGCGCCCATTGGCCCAGCGACTGCCTTGCCGGCGCCGCGATCGGCATCGCATCGACGTGGATATCCCTCCGATTCCGAACCCTGACCACACCCTCGAGATGGTTCCGGCGGTCCCCGCATTGACGCAATCCCGCTTCGCCGCCGCACAGAAATCGCCGCTCCTGGATCACTGTGAAGACTCTCTAATGGGTCCGGGCGACCTCGCAGACAGGACCGTTTGCGACTGATTCAAGTGCTCTACCAGTACAAGAATAGACAAGGCTCAAACTGCGCGAATG
This sequence comes from Planctomycetota bacterium, assembly GCA_027295245.1. Taxonomy (GTDB): domain Bacteria; phylum Planctomycetota; class Phycisphaerae; order UBA1845; family UTPLA1; genus JAPULF01. The sequence goes on along the minus strand of JAPULF010000582.1, from coordinate 2,870 downwards.
ACGGCAATACTGATATCGAGCAAGACTGCCCCCGAACACGGATCCGGCGAGCCCTCCGAATCCATCCCTTCGATATTATCCTGGTCGCGCCAATCGTTTCAAACATCTGAACAGCCGTCCGATACTGACATATCCGCACCGCATGCCGCGTTCGACATGCGGTGAATCGGGTCGATCACCGGCCGCCGGTCGAGTGCCGATCTGATCGCTTTTGATGGCCTCCTGGAGATTGAATATGGTCGGATTCAAACCCCTCTCGCTCTTGTTGATCTCACTCTTGGCCGGACTGTCAACGGCCGCCGCCCTCGGGCAGGAACCCCGCGCCTCGGACCCGTCCATCTCTGCACGGCCCGACCGGCCCTATTCCCTCGCCCTGCAGGATGTCGATGCCGAGGAGGCCGGCGAGACGGAAGAGTTCGTGGAATACGAAATCTACTCCGAGGAAACTACCGAGACCGTCTTCGAGGAGGAGGGCGAGCCGCTTCTCTGGAAGGGCTTTCTCTACGGTGATCGGCACTTCAGGCACAAGCCCCGGCCGATCGGCTCGCCGCTCTACTTCGAGGACCCGTTTATCAACACCGACATTCGGGCATTCTATCTGTGGCACAAGTTCTCGAAAAAGACCGCCATTGGCGGCGGCGACATGAGCATCTGGGGTATGCAGGCCCGACTCGCGCTGACCGACAGGCTGCAGTTCATCGTCACCGCGGATGGCTACACCAAGATGAATTCCGGGCTCCTTACCGGCGACGAGGGATGGAACGACCTCGCCCTCGGCCTCAAGTACGCCCTGTGGGTCGATCACGAGGACGACTTCATCCTGTCGGCCGGACTGCGATGGCGCCTGTCCAACGGAACCGCCGGCATCCTGCAAGGAAACGTCGACGAATTGAGCCCCTTTGTCACGGCCTACAAGGGCTGGGGCAAGTGGGGATTCATGGCCGACGTGGCCGGCCGCATTCCCATGGACTTCAATGAGGGCAACTGCATCCTCAGTTGGAACGCCCACGTCGACTACGAATTGTTCGAGAATTTCTACCCACTGATGGAAGTCCACGGCCTGCACTACCTGAGCAACGGCGATCGACACGAACTCGACGTGGGCGGCTTGGACTACGCCAACATCGGCTCCGACGACGTCGCCGGACACGCGGCCTTCTGGGCCACCGCGGGCTTCCATTGGAACATCACGGAGCACCTCGCCTGGAGCGCCGGCTGGGGATTCCCGCTGCAGAGCCGCCGCAACAACGACATCTTCGATCAACGGGCCACGATGCAGTTCCAAGTCACGTTCTAACGAACTCGGTCAATTGGAAGCCAAACGTCAAGGGCGCGGAGAATCCTCGCCTCGAATTGGGCGAAGTAGAGCCGGCTCCTCGTCGCCACGACCTGAGAAATCCTCCCGGCCGGCTGCGAAACCCGAATCCTGCGGCGGGTCGCGCCGCGAAGGGTCTAGTCGCAATAGGCGAATGCAAAGGACTTGCGGCGACGCGGCGATGGCTCGTAATATGACGGCCCAGGAGGCAAAGTCATGATACGCCGCAAACTTCATCGCAGGCTCGCGATCGTCGCTGCGATCACAAGCGGATCCTGCGTCGCTTTAAGCGGCGATTGCATTCGAGGCATTCTTGCCTCGATCGGGACGACATTTTTCTAAGGTTCCATCCGGACTGCCCCAAAAGCTCGATTCGCGTCAGGCCGTAGAGTCGCCCTCTGTAGGCGGCGAGTCTCACGGTCGAACGAACAAGCAATGTTGGGTTCAATCCATGTTTACGAGCGTCAACGCACGGTCTGGCGCGGGGGCATGGCTGGCGGCCGCTTCTTCGATGATGTGATAGTGCGGGATATGGGCGCGCTTCAACTGGCGAAGCTGACGCCGTTGGGCCTTGGCATAACCGAGGGCCGCATTTCCGCTCGGGTCTTCGTGGAGCACCGGTGAGGACTGTCCGTGGACGAGAACGTCCAGCACGCGGTCCAGCGATTCCGCGTGGTACTCCCGGAGCACACCGTCGTCGAGCGCGTGACGCGAAATGTGGGACCAGAATTCAACCGAGCGCCGCCAAGCCATTTCCGACGCCAGCAGGTTCATCCGCTTGAAGAGCGCCTGATTCGTCTTGAAAGACAGCAGCGTGTCAACCATCCGCGCTCGAAGGAGCTGTTGGGGCTCTTCGTAGCGGCCCCGCAGGACCGCGCGAAGCCGCCGCCAGTGCCGGGTCTCGATGATCGAGTCGGCTCGAATCTCCCAATAAACGTGTCCAAATGATATCGTCGATCGGCTCACCGCCATTTGCCGCGGAAGGAACTTGTTGTGGGCGATCGTGTCCGCGGCCAGATGCGCAATGTAGCCGTAGCCGAAGGCCTTGCCCTCATCGCTCTCGGCGGACTCGAGAATATCGAAGCCCGTAGACCAGTGATGGCAAATCTGTTTCACGCGACTCATCTTCTTGGCGAAGACCGTGTCGGTGGCCACACTTCCATAGATAAATGCCCGTCGATTGCGGGCAATGAGCGCGGCTACACCCGCCGGCAATAGCCACAAATGGGACAGTACGTCGGCAGCGAGTTTGATGTGAGTGGCCGGACCCCAGGCCCAGGCCTCACCGGCCAAAGTCAGAGTCAGTACGACCGCGAAAAGAACTGCCAGGTTTAGTTGACCGCGCTGCACGGCGCTCGCTCCTGGTTCGGGCCGCGCGAAACGCGGGGTCTCGACGCGCCATTGGGTTGAATTGTAGCGGGCCGCACAACCCGATTTCAACCCATCACTTCATCGGCCCGGACGGACGCCATCTTACGTTCCGGGGCGGTCCGCAGTTCGTCGGTCTCGGGGCCTTATCGGAAAGAGTCGGCGAATGCGGTCCCCCGCCGATACG
>JAPULF010000581.1 GCA_027295245.1 Planctomycetota bacterium | reverse complement strand
GCTCCAGGCAGACACCGTCAACCCGATATCGCACCCGCACGCGATCCGACATCGGCTCCACGTGGATGTCGCTCGATCGTGTTCGGACCGCCTCGCTGATCATCATGTTGAGCAGCTTGATGATCGGGGCGTCGGAGTCCGAATCGGCGTTTTTCGCTTTGTCGTCTTTGGCGTCTTGGTCGAGCGACGCGTCGACCGATGCGTCGAGACTCTGCGACAACTCGTCGAGCGACTTCTCAGGGCCTTCCAGGTACTTGTCGATGTACGCCCGGATTCGCGACTTGGGGGCGATCACCGGCTCGATGTCCTTGACGCCCACCCGGAATCGCACCAGATCGATCGTGTCCAGGTCGAGCGGATCGTGTATCACGATCTTGAGTCGGCCGTTGTTGTTGCTGATCGGAAGGATCATATTCCGCTTGATCAGTTCTTCCGGAACGAGGCTCAGCGCTTCGGGCTGGACGAGGTTCTTGCTGAGATCGATGTACTCCATCCCGTGCTGGCTGGCGAGCGCCTTGGTCACGTTTTCTTCGCTGACAAGTTCCAGTTCCTGAAGGCACTCGCCGATTCGCTTTCCATTGTTCAAGCCGAACTCGGCCGCCCGGTCCGCGTCCGCGCGCGAAACCATCTTCCAATCCTGAAGGATTTCACCCAGTTTTTGTCGCTTCTTGGCCATGAATCAGGTTCCACCTGTTGGAGGCAACGCGGTATGCGGTCCGACATACGATTTTACGTTCAGGGGCGTGTGCAATCAACATGGTAATCGGAAAGCCCCGACCCGGGTGGAGACCGAGATTGGGCTCGCTAGGGGCCGAAATTGGCGGACGCTGCCATGTCGAGGGCGCCTCGACATCCGCGGACCAGCAGTTGGTGCCCCAGCGCGGCGATCATCGCCGCGTTATCGGTACAATATGCCATCGGCGTCAGGTGCAGCTTCAAGCCCCGTGCCCGACATTCGCGTGAAAGACCTTCCCGCAGCATGGAATTCGCGGCCACCCCGCCGCCGACCACCACCGTCCCCACCCCGGTGCGTGCAACCGCCAGAAGGGTCTTCTTCACCAGCACATCCACCACCGCCGCCGAAAAAGACGCGCAAATGTCGTCAATGTCGCGTTCGGTCAGTTTCGACAGGCCGCCCGACGTCTTGCCCGTGCCGTGTACGTGATAAAGAACCGCGGTCTTGAGCCCGCTGAAAGAAAAGTCCAGGGACTCGGGATGCAGCATCGATCGCGGAAACCGGATCGCGCTCGGGTCTCCGTTTTGAGCCCGTCGGTCGATGACCGGTCCGCCGGGGTATCCCAGTTCCAGGATGCTCGCGGTCTTGTCGAATGCCTCTCCAGCGGCGTCGTCGGTGGTCGCCCCCAGCAACTCGATGTCGTCGTATTGTCGGACGTGAACAAGAGACGTGTGACCGCCGGAGACAACCAGCCCCACCGCCGGCCACGGGTCGGACTCGAGATCGATGGCGGCGCTGGTGGCGTGGGCGTGAACGTGATTCACGCCGACCAGCGGAACATCCCACGTCCAGGCGAGTGTCTTCGCGGCCGTCACCCCGATGATCAACGAGCCGATCAGTCCAGGACGCTGCGTGACCGCGATGGCATCGATCTGTCGGTAATCCCGATGCGTTTGTTCCAGCGCCTTTCGAATCAGTCCGTCAAGCGTTTCGATGTGGGCCCGGGACGCGATTTCCGGAACGACCCCGCCGTACTTTGCGTGGCGGTCGAACTGCGTGGCGATCAGGTTGCACCGAACATCGCGGCCGTCGTCAACGATAGACACGGCGGTCTCATCGCAGGACGTTTCGATACCGAGAATCGAGGTCATCACGCGGACCCAAATGGCGGACCCAATCGCTGGACCCAATCGCTCTACCCAATCGCTCTACCTAGAAAGCGGACTTGCTGACTGGAGTCTGAGATCGGGGTGTACGTTGCCCGGGCCTGGACACCCGTGGCAGCAGGTAATTCAGAGCCGCCACGAGTTGAATGTCCACGTCCAACAGCCGTTGGGCCGCCCGCCGGTGATACTCGGGGTGCGCGGTCGCCAAGCTTGTTTCGGACACCGGCCGCGAGGTCGCGTCGTCCGCAGGGGCCCGACGGATCTCACGCCATACGGTCAACCATCGCTGCTTCTGCTCCGCGGTCATCACGATGTGCTCGTCGGGCGTCACGCCCCAGTTGCCTCTCTCGACCGAGGCCGGCGTGCGCTGGATGCACTCGCCACTGGGCAGAAAGTAGAAGGCGGTCGTGATTTTGATCGCCCCGCCGCCGGGCGCCAGGTGAAGAAGTTCCTGTACACTCCCCTTGCCGTAAGACCGTTCGCCGATGACGTAGCCGCGGTGATGGTCACGCAGCGCCCCGGCGACGATTTCCGCGGCGCTGGCGGTCGATCCGTTGATCAGCACCACCAGCGGGAACGGACGGTACGTTCCGTCCTTCGACGCCGCGTACTTCTTGTCATCTGTCTTCTCCCCCTGGATACGCACGATGGTTCCGGCGGTCAGAAAACGGTCCGCCACCGCCACCGCCTGGTCGAGCAGACCGCCGGTGTTCTCGCGCAGATCGAGAATCATGGCACGCATGTCTTGCTGGAAGAGAACGCTGACCGCCGCATCCATTCGGTCCTGGGCAATCGGGGTGAACTTGGCCAATTGCACGTAACCGATCCGCGCCTCTTCGTCGAGCATGTAGCGCCATGCGTCGCCTTCGGTCCGAGACACGCCCCGAATCGGATCGAGTTCTATACGCGCTCGGCGAATCTGCACCCGCCGGGATTCGGACTGGCCCGGCGTCACTACGTCAAGCAAAACCACCGACCCGGGCGGTCCGTTGAGATAACTGTCCACCGCCTCGACCAAGGGGACGCCGGCGATCGACCGGCCGTCGATCTTCGTGATGATGTCCCCGGCGGCTATGTCGGCGAATGCAGCAGGCGAATTCGGCGCCCGGCTCAAGACTTCCAAGCCCCCCTCGACCGCCAGCACATCGAGCCCGATTCCCCCATAGATGCCCTCCGTCCTGTCCTGGAAGCGGTCGTACTCTTTCTCCGTCAGGTACAGGGCGTAAGGATCCCCAAGGCTTTTGATCATCGCGTCGATCCCGCCTTCAACGGTGCTCGAAACCAGCTCCCCGTCGTCGACCGAGCGAACAAACCGTTTGTGAATAAGAGCCCGGGCATCGACCAGCGGACCGAAGGCCTGCGCAACCGAATCCCGGCGCGCAATCGTCTGCGGCAATTGCCACATCAGCCCCGCGATCATCATGATCACCAGAATCCAGGCCAGGTTCCTCTTGGGCATGTGAATCCCTCAATGTCGACAACGACTGTCGAAAACGGGCTTTGAATTCTCATCCTATTTCGACGTACCGTCAATACGCCGCCAATCGGTCGCGACCCATCGATACATTGACCCGAAACGACCCAATCCGTACTGTTTTCCCGCGGTCGATCCTCTTCGAAACAGAGGTCCGATTTCGGACGTCCTAAGTACGAGAGCCGACACATGGTCTTCGCCACGCCTCGCGTTCGACGCCGAATCCGGTTCATCAATCCCAATTCTACGCTCACCACCATCACGCTTCCCGACGTGATTCAAAAGATGACTTGGTCCCGTAAAGCCATCTTCGCACCGACCGGCCTCACGATATGCGCCAACGTAAATGGCGGCTTTCGCGGAGTTCTATTCCCTACGATCGGCGTGCAATCGAATCAAGCTTTCTCGCAAATGGCGGGCCGGGACCGCGAACTTGGCGATCAACCGGGGGATTCGCTACTACTACGGGCGTCGCGGCCGGCAAATCCCTCGATTCCGCGACTTCCTCGATCCGCACAGCCGTGCGTGGCAAAAAATGGAACAAGGCTCGGACCCAACGGACCCGAATTGCTGCACTCCGAGTCCCAGCCTTGCCCAACTGGCCCTGGCCCATTCGGACCCGCTGAATCAGGCCGCTCGCACGCTCTCGACGCTCAATCCCGTGGTCGCGGCGGTCCGCGGTCAGTCCTCGAACTGATTTTCCGATCCGGTCAGTCGACTTGGCGCGGTAATCCTGCCGTGAACCGGCGGAGCAGGTATCCGTGAAGCCTTCAACCGAATACGTTGGAGCTATAACCCCCCAAGCACGTGAGACTTATGTGGACGTCTCTGTCTTGTCCGAGCCGACATGAGGCACTGGGAAATCGGGTGCCATTCGTGTATACTGAGATGGCTTGCCTCGCCCGGCCCAGGGTCCTTTTTATTGTGGACACGTGGTTTCAGCCTAGAAAACAGACGGTGCAATCGGC
>JAPULF010000580.1 GCA_027295245.1 Planctomycetota bacterium | reverse complement strand
GAGCAACTTGACCTGGGTGCTCATGGAAATGTCGCCGATCTCGTCCAGGAACAGCGAACCTCCGTCGGCCATTTCGAATCGGCCCATCTTGGTCGCGTGGGCGCCGGTGAAGGCCCCTTTTTCGTGGCCGAACAATTCACTCTCGAGAAGGGTCTCGGGAAGGGCGGCACAGTTGATGGCGACGAAGGGCTTTTAGCTTCGTTGGCTGCGTTCGTGTATCTGTCGGGCGGTCAATTCCTTGCCGGTGCCGGTTTCGCCGAGCAGCAAGGTGGTGGCGTTGCTGCCGGCCACGCGGTTAACCATGTCCATCACCTTTCTCAGGGCGGTGGAGTTTCCTATGATTCTCCCGCGGGTCTTGAGGGTTGCTCGGAGTCCTCGATTTTCGCGAACCACGCCTTCGTGCTGGACGGCGTTGTGCGCCCCCGCGGCGGCGAGATTGGCAAAAATCTGGAGGATTGCCATGTCTTCTTCGCCGAACTTGTCGCCGTCGAGCTTGTTGAGCACCTCGACTACACCGATCACGTCATTTTTGTGAATGAGGGGTGCGGCCAGCAGCGAGCGGGTTTCAAAGCTGCTCTTGGCATCGATTCCGCGGAAAAAGAACTTGTTGTCGGTGGTGTCCGGCACGATCATGGCCTTGCCGGTTGAGACGACCTGCCCTGCGACGCCCAAGTCGGCGTCGAACTCCTCTCCCAGCAAGGCCGATCCTCGATCGCCGACGGCGGCCTTGAAGACCAAGCGGTTTCGTCGCCGATCAAGCATCAGGACACTGGAGGCTTCCGAGCGGAGGACGACCAAGGCGGTGCGTGCAATGGCCTGCAAAACGGACTCCATGTCCAGGGTCTCGTTAATCGCGGCCGAGGCCTCGACCAATGCCGAGAGTTGCCTGGGTTTCAGATCACGAAAGTCTTGGATGTCTTGCACGTTGGTCTACCCATGTGACGTTCCGGCCCTGGGTGGCGATCGGGGTCCGAAAACCGGCCGCGGATTGCTGACGAGGGCTGGACCGGGAAAGGGCTTTCGCCGCTAACTTACGGTGTCAACGATAGTTTTGACCGACCAGGGTGTCAAGCTAGAATTGGACGGGTGCAAAATGGGCGGGCTCCTGAATACCACCGATTGTTCCGAACAGTCGCCGCCCGGGCATCGTAAGGAAACCAGTGAAAAGGTGAATCGACGAGACGAAGCAGCGGAGTTGGCGACGGATGAACAGCTCCTGGCGAACTATGTTGCCGGCGACGACGCGTGCTTCGCGTCGCTGGTCGATCGGTATAGCCGGGAGTTGTATCCTTTTCTGGTCCGTTACGTTCGTGATACGGCCATGGCTGAAGACGTGATTCAGGAGACGTTTCTGCAAGTGCATCAATCGGCGGCGAGTTTCGACGTGGGTCGGCGATTTCGCCCCTGGTTGTTCACGATCGCGGTCAACAAGGCTCGCGATCAGCTCCGAAGCCGGGTCCGCAAGAGAGAGGTTTCGCTTTCGATTTCGTCGCCGGCAAACGGGGACGAGTCCGTGAGCTACCTGGACTTTTTGTCCGACGCCGCGGCGGTTCCGTCCCAAGGGCTGGAAACGGTCGAATGTCGCGACCGGGTTCGGGCCATCATCGCAGACATGCCGGCCAACCTGAGAGAGGTGCTGGTACTCGGATATTATCATCACTTTCCGTACAAGGAAATGGCGGAGATTCTGGCGATTCCGTTGGGGACGGTGAAGAGCCGCTTGCACGCGGCGGTTTCCTGTTTCGCGGCGGGATTCAAACGCGCCGAACAAGGCGAAGCGACGACTCAGTAGAGGCAGCGGACATGTTGAGACTCGCATATGGGTGGAGGTTGTGACGCAACCATGACGGCATCAGGAAAGGACCAGGTGTTTCAATCGGAGCTTCTCGGTTATCACCTCGATCTGGTCGAGCCGGATATCCGCGCACGGGTGGAATCGGGATTCGATGATGCGGAATCACTCTCGGCGGCGCGGGCGGCGGTGCAGTCGTATTTGGCGCCTCTGGATGCGGACACGGCGCCGGTCATTCCGGCCGGACTGGCGAGTCGGGTGGTGGATCGGGTTGAGCGAAGCAGGAACATCCTTCCATTTCCGAGCCGATTGTCTGATGAGCCGACCGAAGCGGCCGGTGAGGGAGGATCGCGCGGCGGCCAGTTTACGATGCGGGAGCTGGTCGGCCTGGCGGCGTTGATCGCGCTGTTTGCGGGCATCTTCGTGCCGGGCTATCAGACGGCCAGGAGTAATGCACAACGCGTGATGTGCATGAATGGCCTGGGCATGATCGGCGGTGCGATCGAAAGTTATGGTCAATCGTACGGGGCCTACCCGTTCGCCGGGAATTCTCAGCCAAGGGCCAGTAGGCTTGGATCGGGCAATGGGGCGGGGCAGGCATGGTGGAACAATTCCAGGCACGTCTTTCAGCTCGTTCGCGGCCGATACGTACCGCCTGCTGCGTTCATTTGCAAAGCGCGCGAGGGCGATTTCCCCATGGACTTGTCCGCCCTGGACGATGATCCCCAGTGTTTTCCCAGCCGACGTAACAACAGCTACTCGTGGCAATTCGTGGACGGCCCGATGCGGCTCGGTGCAGCCCAACTGCTGGGGCCGCGGGGCGGCGACATGAACCCACATGTCGATCCGAT
>JAPULF010000058.1 GCA_027295245.1 Planctomycetota bacterium | reverse complement strand
GCGCGGGCAAAGCCCGGATCCGTTCACGAGGCAATCGCCAGAATCTACGCCAACCCCCACAGCATCGAGCTCGACCCGTGAACGACTGCCGTCACCTGCTCTCCCCGCCGCGCCGCAGGTCGCGGACGATCCCCCGCGGACTCTCCGGACGGCGCGACTCCGGCCGGACCGAATCCGATCGCCCGACCTATCCCCAAAGTATCAGGCCGGTGTCGAAGCGGTGGGCGAGGTCGGGGTGTTGGGGGAGGATCCGGACGGCGAATTGGTGTTGGCCGCTTTGGACGCAGGGGATTCGCCCGATGAATGCCGAGCTGCCGTTCTCGAGCTTTTCGCTGAGGGTCATGGGCTCGCTGCGACCCTCGACCAGTTGGCCGCTGGGGTCCACGCGCCCGTGATAGAGTTCCACCGCGACCTCGTCGGGGCTTACCCGGCCCAGGTGGACCCTGGCCTTGACCCCGAGGTAGGCGCCGACGGGCAGTTCGCCGGGGTCTTCCGCCTCCACGTGTTCGACGCGGACCTCCGACCAATGCGCGATCAACTCGTGCTTCCACCGGGCGAGGGCCTTGGTGGCGGCGAAGTTGTCTTTCGACATGTGTCTCCATCGCCGGGCGGCCGGGACGTAGAGGCGGTTGGTGTATTCCTCCAGCATGCGGTTGGAGTTGAACATCGGGCAGATGGTGCGCATGGAGGCCTTCATTCGGGCGATCCATCGGCGGGGGAGTCCGTCGGGGCCGCGGTCGTAAAACGCCGGGATGATTTCCTTTTCCAGGAGGTCGTAGATGGCTTCGCCCTCGACGTAGTCCTGGTAGTCGGGGTCTTCGTAGATCTGGCCGTCGCCCACGGCCCAGCCGTTTTCGCCGTCGTACGCCTCGGGCCACCAGCCGTCGAGGACGGAGAGGTTGATGCCGCCGTTGGGGGGGACCTTCATGCCGCTGGTGCCGGATGCCTCGCGGGGTTTGATGGGGTTGTTCAGCCAGACATCGACACCCTGGACGAGCCTCCGCGCGACGGAGATGTCGTAGTTTTCGAGGAAGACGATTCTCCGCCGAAACTCGGGGAGCTTGGCGAAGGTCAAGATTTGTTTGACGATTTCCTTGCCTCGGGCGTCGCGGGGGTGGGCCTTGCCGGCGAAGATAAATTGGACCGGGCGTTCCGGGTGAGCCACCATCGACTTGAGGCGTTCGGGGTCGCGGAAGATAAGGGCGCCGCGTTTGTAGGGTGCAAACCGGCGGGCGAAGCCGATGGTGAGGGCCTCGGGGTCGAGAAGTTCGCCGGCGGACTTGATTTCCGCGGGCGGGGCGCCGCGCCGGCGGAACTGTTCCTTGATACGCTTGCGGGTGTAGGCGACCAATTCTACTCGGCATTTTTCGTGCGTTCGCCAGAGTTCGAGATCGGGGATTTCGTCGACTTGCAGCCACGCGTCGTGATTGACTGGGTCTTCGGCCCACTTGGGGCCGAGGTAGCGGTGCAGGAGATCGGACATTTCCGGCGACATCCAGGAGTTGATGTGGATGCCATTCGTGATCGACGTCAGGGGGACCTCGTCTCGCGGTGCCCCGGGCCAGACGCTGTGCCACATCTCGCGCGACACGTGGCCGTGCAGGGCGCTCACGCCGTTCGAGGCCCCGGCCAGGCGAAGTGCCAGCACGGCCATCGAGAACGGTTCGTCGATGTTGGAGGCGTCGCGCCGGCCGAGGGCCATGAAGTCCTTGGGGCTCATGCCGATGGCCGGCAGGTACGGATCGAGGTATTTGTGCAGCAGTTCGGGCTTGAAGGAATCGATGCCGGCGGGCACGGGGGTATGGGTGGTGAAGACGTTGCTCGGGACGATTGCTTCGCGGGCCTCGGCAAAGGTGAGCGATTCAACCTCCATGCGCTGGCGAATTCGTTCGACCGCGAGAAACGCGGAGTGTCCCTCGTTCATGTGAAAGACGGCGGCGGAAATGCCCAGTTTCTCCAGCATGCGGAAGCCGCCTATTCCCAGGGCGACTTCCTGGCGAATTCGCATTTCATCGTCCCCGGCGTAGAGACGACAGGTAATCTCGCGATCGTGCGGATCGTTGGCCGATACCTCGGCATCGAGCAAATACAGCGAAACGCGGCCGACCTGCGTCTTCCATGCCTGCAGGGTCACGCTACGGGGGCCGATGGGGATTTCAACGGTCAGGCGCTCGCCGTCGGGCCGGACGACCGGCATCAGCGGCGCCGCCGATACATCGATGGCGTGGTATTCCTCGAGTTGCCAGCCGTCGTTTGTCAGGCGTTGCTGGAAGTAGCCCTGGCGATACAGCACGCCCATTGCGACCAACGGCACGCCCAGGTCGCTGGCACTCTTCAGGTGGTCGCCCGCCAGGACGCCGAGGCCGCCCGAGTAGATCGGCAGAGATTCATGCACGCCGAACTCCATGGAGAAGTAGGCAATCCGCGAGTCCACGAATTCGGCGTGTTTTCGGCTGAACCAGGTTTCACTCGTCATGTACGAGTCAAATGCCTGCAGCACGCGATTCATGTGCGCGAGGTAGGCGTCGTCCGAGGCCGCCTGGTCGAGACGTTTCTGGGCGACGTGCGTCAGAAACTGGACCGGGTTTTGCACGACGTCGTTCCAGAGTTCGACGTCCAATCGCCGGAACATTTCCAAGGCGTCGGGGTGCCAACTCCACCACAGATTGTAGGACAGTTCGCGCAGCCGTTTGAGCGGCTCGGGCAGGGCGGGCACCACGGTGTAAGTTCGAAGCTTGTTCATGGCGTATTCGGCCGACCCGCCTTAGCGTTCCGGATTCTCCTTGTACCAGTCGATGACGCTTCGCAAACCCTCGGCGAAGCTGACCAGCGGTTTGAACCCGATCAGACGTTCCGCGAGGCCAATGTCGGCCCAGGAGTGCTTGATGTCGCCGGCACGCTCGTCGACGTGTTTGGACTTAACCTGCTTACCCAACACGCGATTGATCTCGGCGATGACTTCGTTGATCGTGATGCGCTCGCCGCACGCGGCGTTCATCACTTCTCCCTGCGTTTCGTCGGCCCGGGCGGCCAGCATGTTGGCGTGTACCACGTTGTCGATGTGCGTGAAGTCCCGGGTTTGTTCCCCGTCGCCGTAGACGAGGGGCGCCTCGTCCCTCAGGATCGCAGTGATGAACGCCGGAATGGCGGCGGCGTATTGGCTTTTCGGGTCCTGCCGCGGGCCGAACACGTTGAAGTAGCGAAGCGAGAGCGTGGAAAGACCGTAGCACTTTGCAAATACGGTGCAGTACTGTTCACCGGTCAGTTTTTGTACGCCATACGGACTGAGCGGGTCCGGGAGTATCGACTCGATCTTCGGAAGTGTTTCGGTTTCCCCGTACGCGGAGCTGCTGGCCGCGTAGACGAAGCGCCGAACGCCTGCGTCGCGGGCGGCAACCAACAGATTGAAGGTGCCGTCGATATTCGTGCGATGGCTGGTGACCGGATCCTCGACCGACTTCGGGACCGATGGCATGGCCGCCTGATGGAAGACGACTTCGACGCCGTCACACGACCGGCGGCAGATGTCCGGATCGGCGATGTCGCCTTCGATCAACTCAATGCGGTCGAGGAACGGGGCGATGTTTTCGCGCTTGCCGGTGGTGAAGTTGTCGAGGACTCGAACGCGGGCGTTGTCGCCGACCAGTTTTTCCACAAGGTGCGAGCCGATGAACCCGGCGCCGCCGGTTACAAGGTACGCCATATCCAAGTTGCTCCCACGGAATCGTTGGGGTTCATAATCGGCGGCCCGGCCGATTGCACGGGGCGACGGGCCCCATAACCATGCTTGAGCATATTTCGGTCGAATTCACACGTCAATCCAGCCTCGAACCAACGTGTGGGCCGCCCCTATTGGGGAAGGCCAAACGGCAGTTAGGGATTGGGTGCGGGGGTGTTCGATTCGCTGATTCCTCGCCGCCCTTCGATCGAGATTCCGTGGCGGTCGGCGAGCGCGATGGTTTCATCGCGGTTCAGAATCAGCGTCTTGCCGGCTTCGATCACGATGGCCTTGCCGCCGGCCCTGGACACACCCTCGATGGTGCCTACGCCGATGGTCGGCACGTCGAAGCGCATATCCTGATTGGGCTTGGCGGACTTGACGAGTGTCCAGCCCCCGGATTTGCACAAGGCCCCCGCTCGGGCGATCATCGCGTCGGTTCCTTCAATCGCCTCGATGGCGATCACGTCCTTGTCCTTGACCGCGACGGACTGGCCGACGTCGAGCCTCCCCATTTCACGTGCGATCTTCCAACCGAGGTCCGCATCGGCCCGCTGGGCGGAGGACAATTGCGCTTTTGTAAGAGCGCCTTCGGGGGCCATTGCGTCGGAGCAGTATTCCGTGGAGTCGATCAATTCGACGCCCTTTCGGAGCATCTCGTCGGCGACGGCCCGCAGCAGCGTGTCGTTGCGCCGGTCGCCCGTTCGGAAGTACCAGATCTTGATGCTAGTCCAGTCCGGGAGGTACGCCAACCATTGTCGCCAGCGCGGCAGTGCCACCACGGCCGACTTGTTGACGCCCCCGGCCATGATTGCCTGACGGACGCCTTCCCGCCGAAAGACGCGTATCCAACGGCCGAGCCGGGCGACGCCCGCGTGGTAGAAGACGTCGGCGCAGTCTCGCAGGGTCTCGTCGACCGATCCGCGCAGCCCCACCACCACCACCCGGAGGCCGGCGCGTTGTGCGCCGCGGACGACCAGAAACGGGAAGTCTCCGGCCCCGGCGATGACTCCGATGGACTTGGTGTCCTTTTGCATACGGCACTCCGTCCGGACAATGACAGGGCGTTACCCCGCCTGCTATCATAACGGCGATGAGCGACCGGACCCTGGCGGAACATTTTCTGAAATACTCGGCCATGAAGCTCAACGAGCATTTCGGACAAATCAGTCGATGTGCCGCGATGCTGTCCGCTGATCAGGTGTGGTACCGCCCGAACGAATCCAGCAACAGCGTAGGCAATCTGCTACTGCACTTGAGGGGAAATATTCGCCAGTGGATCGTCGCCGGTATCGGGGGGGCGCCGATCGAGCGAGACAGGCAGGCGGAGTTCGACCGTCGGGAGCCGATCGGGACCGAAAAACTGGTGGATGATCTGCGGGCGGCGGTGGACGAGTCGATTGCGGTGCTGGAGAGGTCAGGGCCGGAGACGCTTTTGGCCATATTCGCGATTCAGGAATACAAGATCAGCGGGATTGGGGCAGTCCTGCACGTTGTCGAGCACTTCGCATTCCATACCGGGCAGATCATCACGACCACGAAGTGGCTCTTGGATTGCGACTTGAGCCTTTACGACGAACGCGGTCATCGGCGTGACGGGCGCGATGCGGGCGTGCCTTGACGGTTCGAGATCGACGGCGAATGCGACGCCGACGGGTCCGTCCGACACTGCGCTAGACCATCGGTGGTTGAAGAATCTGACCGATGAGCATGAATACGCCGCTGAGGATGTCGGGCAGCGCCGCGACTAAAAGGCCCAGGAAGGACTCGAACAGGTCCAAGCCGAAGTCGATGATTATCTGTAGGAATTCGGTTGTGGGTGGGGGGTCGGTCATCATCTGTGATCATCTCCGTAGGCGGATATCGAGCCCGCACGGGGTCGGTCGCCCCACAATGATACCCGGATTCGTCTTCGAGATTGCACCTCGATACGGCCTGGTTTTCAAGTCTGGTGAAAATTCAGGATGGGTCGTCGGCTGATTGGTGAGAAGCGTCCGCAACCGTATAATTCCCCGCCGTCGGCCCGGATGGGGCCGAAAAAAGGAGCGAGCCAGATGCGTACGGAAATGCCGGTTCGAGGCCTGCGAGAAGCCGCGCCGTCCCGTATTTGGACGTTGGGGGCCGTTTCATTCTTGAATGCCCGTCCGCTCGTGGATGCGCTGGTCGACCGGGAGGGTATTGTCGTCCGACCGGCGGTCCCATCGCGCTTGGCGGCCATGTTGGAATCGGGGGCATGCGACGCGGCCCTGATGCCGGTTGTTGACTATTGGCGGCGACGCGATGTGCTTCAACGGGTGTCGGATGCCTGCATCGCGAGTTCAGGCGAGACGATGACCGTGCGGGTGTATTCGAAGGTGCCGCCGGACAAGATGGAGCGGCTGCACGTGGATACGCATTCGCACACGTCGTTGGTGCTCGCGCGGGTCATCTGGCGTGAAATGTACGGGCGGCGGCTCGATCTGAGGCCTTTCGATGCGGACGATGTCAACGGTCCGAAGGACGATGTCGAGGGCGTATTGTTGATCGGAGACAAGGTGGCGAGTAGCCGCCGGCACGGATTCGGGTTCGAGGTCGATCTTGGGGCCGCGTGGATGCATCTGACGGGTTTGCCGTTCGTGTTTGCGGCCTGGTACGCCCCACGGGATTGCGATTGCACGGTGCTTTCGAAGGCATTGGAGCAGGCCCGCGACAAGGGCGTTGCGGACGCCGCCCGCATCGCTTCGGAGCAGGGTCCGCTGCACGGCTGGCCGGTACAATTGGCGCAGAAATATCTCTGTGGGATCATGCAGTACAAGCTGACGGATTCGATGCGCGCGGCGATGGACCGGTTTTTCGGATTCATAGAACAAGACGATTTGACGGAATGACCACTGCGACCGAGCCAAAGCAGACCGCGTCGCGCCTGACAACGCGGGATCTTCGCGACCTGTATTTCGACGCGTCGATCCACGAACTCGGCGCTCGGGCCGCGGAGATCACCGGGCGTCTTCATCCCGAGGACTATCGAACCTACGTCGTCGATCGCAACATCAACTATGCCAATTGGTGTACCGCGAAGTGCATCTTCTGCGGTTTCAAGGCCGATCCGCCCGAGATGAACTCCGGTCGGGCCGATCTTCCCGATGGCTACACGCTGGGCCTCGAGCAGATCGGCGGCAAGATCGACGAACTCGTCCGTATCGGCGGAACCCAACTGCTCCTGCAAGGCGGATTGGTGCCCGCGGACGGTGCGAGCGGATTGTCCTTCGATTGGTACCTGGACCTGATGCGGTTCATCAAGCGGAACTATCCGCGGATTCACATTCACGCCTTCAGCCCGCCGGAGATTTTCGCGTTCCATCAGGTCTTCGGGATGTCCATCCGGGACGTGCTGGCGCGGCTGCGGGACGCCGGATTGGACAGCGTGCCGGGGGGCGGCGGAGAGATACTGTCGGATCGGGTGCGTCGCAAGATCGGCGTCGGAAAGACGATGACGGACGAATGGCTGGAGGTCATGCGGCAGTGTCACATGCTCGGCATGCAGACCAGTTGCACGATGATGTTCGGCCACATCGAGACGCTCGACGAGCGATTCGAGCACCTGCGGCTGTTGCGGGATCTTCAGGATGAAGCCCTCGCCCGGAACAACGGCGGCGGGTTTGGGGCCTATATCTGCTGGACGTTTCAGCCGGGTGACACACCGCTGGGTAAGGCTCCGCCGTTGCCGCTGGAATCGACCGCGGTGGCCGAGGGCGGAAAGAGCCCGCGTCCGGTCAACGATGGTCGGCACCTGTTGCTGGCCGATGCCCACGAATACCTGACCATGTTGGCCCTGAGCCGGATCCATCTCGACAACATTCCGAACATTCAGTCGAGTTGGGTCACCATGGGCCCCAAGATCGGGCAGTTGTCGCTTTTCTTCGGCGCCAACGACATGGGATCGGTCATGATGGAGGAGAACGTCGTCAGCGCCGCGGGCACGACCTATTGCCTGAACGAGGCTGAAATTCGCCGTCTCATTTCCGACGCCGGGTGGAAGCCGCAAAAACGCGACTATTACTATCGCGCCATCGATTGAAGGGAAACCCGCTCACGCGAGAATGGGCCGGGTGCCCATGAGTGGGAGCCATCGCGATCGAGGCGGGCCTACCACGGTGTGATCAGCACGCGCGTCCCGCTTTGGGCGACATCGAAGAGTTCAATGACGTCATCGTTGGACAATCGCACACATCCGTGGGAGGCGGGCGTTCCGAGCTTGCCCTCCTCCGCCGTGCCGTGGATATAGATGTACCGCGCGTGCGAGTCTACTCTGGGGCCGGAGTTTACGCCCGGCTCGAGACCCCGCAACCATAGGATTCGCGACAGGATCAGGTCGTCGGTCGTGCTGCGGCTTGGATTCCAGATTTCCCCTGTGTACTTGCGTTCCTTGAGAACGGCGCCCCATGGAAGGCCTTCGCCGAATCGTTCGTCGATTCGGTGCCAGCCCAACGGCGTCTTGTACGAGTCGGCGGCATTGCCGGGTCCGCGGGCGGCGGT
The DNA here is from genome assembly GCA_027295245.1 of Planctomycetota bacterium. Classification (GTDB taxonomy): domain Bacteria; phylum Planctomycetota; class Phycisphaerae; order UBA1845; family UTPLA1; genus JAPULF01. Next base: position 1,355 of record JAPULF010000058.1, on the reverse strand, counting down.
CGAACAGCGATACACGAACAGAACTTGCCGATTCTTGATTCCGATGACGCGCCGGCGGGCAATCGAGACCCACAGGCCGAAGGATTCACCGACCTGATCGTTCCAGCCGGTGGCATTCAGTTTCGAACTGATTTCCCCGGACAGGCCTTCGCCGGACACGACAATTTCCTTGTCTCCCGAAGAGGTCCCCTCGCGTTCGCAGCCGCAGGCGACGAGAAGGGTCGGTACGAAAACTGTTGTTGCGATCCGTCGCATCTTCATGACTACGGCATTCTAACAGGGAATTCTCCGATGGGCAGCACCGGCTCGGCCGAAACTGCGCGTTGCTTTCAGAGTGCGTGGCAAAGCGCGTCTTGCACGGACGTGAATTGGAACGTTTCGAGCAGGCGATGGAGCCGGGCTTCGATTCGGGCGCGGAACGCGGTCTGCGTCAGATGCCGCCACGGCGAGACGCGGACTCCGCAGTCCTTGTGGAAGCTGATCCCGTCGGTATCGAGTTCGTACGGATGCATATAAAGGATCGCGGGCATGCCGGCCCGATTGAGCCGGCGGATCGCGAGGCGGACGACCGCCCCGGGCAGGAGTCGAAAGTAGCCCCCACCTGCCACGGACAGGTTTCTTCCCAGCACGCGAATCGTGGCGGGAGGGCATTCAATCAGGCGGCAGTCTTGCCAGCGATGTACGTGCCGCGGGGCGTTCGCGATGCCGTAACGCGGGTGTCGTATCGGAAACACGCTGGAGCTGTATTTGATTCCCAGATCGCTGAGAATCGGGCCGGCCCATCGGGTCGATTCCACGATGCTGAAGGCGGGGGCCCGGTATCCGATGGGGGGGCGACCGGTCAGTTTTGTCAGGATGTCCATGCTCCTGCGGACATCGTCCGTGAATTGTGCGGGCGTCAGCGTCGTGAGCAACTCGTGGCCGTGGCCGTGCGTCGCGATTTCGTGTCCATCTTCCTGGATTTGGCGAACCAGGTCTGGGAATACGTTCGCCACCTTTGTCAGGACGAAGAACGTGGCCTTTACGGAGTGCCACCGGAGGATTTGAAGGCACCGCTTCGTGTTTTCCAGGACGCGCTCGCTGACGAGGTGATGGGGACCGAGCACCGCCATCGGCCAGTCCTCAACGTCGATGGTGAGCACGTTGGCAACGGGACATGCCCGGTCCGGCGACAGCCAGTGGTCCATCGACGGCAGGTCATCGTGAACAGTCGATGCCTTGGATCTTTGTAGGGTCGGAATGGACTTAGTTGCCTGCATGGCCCGTCACCCGGCGATCGGTATTGGGGATCGAATCCCATCGCCCATTTGGCATACATCGGCTAGCCGCGGGCCAAGCGGTGAGTAACGGGGGTA
>JAPULF010000579.1 GCA_027295245.1 Planctomycetota bacterium | reverse complement strand
CCTCTTTCCAATGAGCAAATCGAAGACATGATCTTCGATGTCATCACCGCCGAACAAAAGAAGTATTTCTTCGAGCACGGGGCGCTCGATTTCGCCCATCAGGTGCCGAACATGGATCGCTTTCGCATCAACGTCTTTCGGCAACGGGGAAAGACCTCGGTGGCGGCCAGACGGGTGACCAAAAACATCAGCGGCTTCGAGGACCTGCACCTGCCGGGTGTTCTCAAGGATCTCTCCAAGTCCCATCAGGGGCTGATCCTGCTCGCCGGTATCACGGGCTCCGGAAAATCCACGACCATCGCGGCCATGATCAACTACATCAACGCCAATCGCGCGTGCCACATCGTCACCGTGGAGGACCCCATCGAGTACATCTTCGAGGACGACAAGGCGTTTATCAATCAACGAGAAATCGGCATCGATGTTCAGGACTTTCACGCCGCCCTCAAGTATCTCATGCGCGAGGACCCCGACGTCGTCTTGGTCGGCGAGATGCGCGACCGTGAGACATTCGCGGCCGCGATGCACGCCACCGAAACCGGTCACTTGGTCTTCGGCACAATCCACGCGTCCAGTGCCCCGCAGACCATCACGCGAATCCTCGACCTGTTCCCGGAGGATGGCAGGGCCCTCATACGTCAGTCGCTGGTCTTCAATCTCAAGTCCATCATTTGCCAGAAACTGCTTCCGTGTATTCACCCGTCGAGAACGGTCGTGCCGTGTCTCGAAGTCATGATAAACAACGCCTCGATCCGAAAACTAATCGCCGAAGGTCGCGATACCGACATTATTGCGGTCATGAAGAACTCGGCCCATGAAGGAATGCAGGATTTCACCGAGGCACTTCACGAACTCATTATGACCGAGTATCTTGACGTGAAGGTGGCATACGAGGTCGCGCCCAACCCCGACGAATTGAAGATGCGACTCAAGGGCATCAGGTCGGGAGCCACTGCCATACTCGGGTAAACGCGAACGACCGGCCTAGTATCCGGCGTCGCCCTTAAAGGCAGATCCGCACGAGCCATGCCTAGACTTGAAATCACCGCCGAGGGTCGGAAATCGACCGTGTCATTCAACGGCGCGTCCGTCTCTATCGGCCGCCAGGCCGACAATGACATCGTCATCAACGATTCGAAGGCATCCCGAAAACACTGCGTCATCAAGCAGAACGCCGGCACCTTCCGAATCAAGGACTTCAGCCAGAACGGCACCTGGATCGGTCAGAACCGCGTCGACGAAGGCATCATCGCTTTGGGCGACGTTCTGCGAATCGGTGCAACGTTCATTCGCCTCTTGCCGGACCTGGTCGAGGGCGCCGAGGCACGCAACCTGCCCACCGCCGCCGTGGTCATCGAGGACGATGACGAGGAGCTCCCCCAGGCGCGAGTCGATCGATCCAATGTCAAAACCACCCTGGCCATGCGGGCCATCGGCACGGGCCCGCTTTCGAAGCAACTCGCCCCTTTGATGGCCGCCACCGTCAACGTTCCCGTTCCGGAGGGCGCCCCCGAAAATCTCAAGGACGTCGTGCTGCTGGACCGCAAGTCCAAACCGATCGCCATCGACCGGCGCGACAAGTCCCGCCCGTCCGAGGCCCTCGAGGCATTCCGGCAACTCGTCTTTGCGTGCATCCGCCTGCGGGCCAGCGACGTACACATCGAGCCCAAGCCCGACGTGTATACCATTCGCTGTCGAATTGACGGGCAGTTGCAGGCCGTGGGCGAAGTCCCCGCGAAGATTGGCACCCAAATCCTGAATATCATCAAGATCCTCTGCCAGGCCGACATCGCGCAGAAATCGATCGTGCAGGAAGGAGGTTTCGGAGTCGAACTGCCCAGTCGCCGCATCGACATGCGCGTCAACATGACGCCCACCGTCCACGGGCAGAAGCTGGCCCTGAGATTCCTAGACAAGGCCACCGTGCCCGACCAGTTCGAAAACCTCGGCATGGAACTCGACGCCGTCGCCCAGTTCCGAAAGATCTGCAACCAGGACGCCGGCCTCATCGTCATCGCCGGGCCTACCGGCAGCGGTAAGACCACCACGCTCTATACCGCCCTGAAGACCGTCGATGCCAAGACCCGAAACATCGTCACCATCGAGGATCCGGTCGAGTACGAACTCGAATATGCCACCCAGATTTCGATCGACCCCGGCCACAATCTCACCTTCGCCTCGGTCCTGTCCTCGGTCCTGCGACAGGATCCGGACGTCATCCTGGTCGGCGAGATTCGCGACCAGGAGACCGCCAAGCTCGCCATGCAGGCCGCCATGACCGGTCACCTCGTTATGACCACGGTCCACGCCCGCGACTCCATCGGCACCATCTTCCGCCTGCTGGACCTCGGCGTCGAGCCCTTCCTGATCGCCAACGCGGTCTCGATGTGTCTGACGCAGCGGCTGGTCCGCGTCCTGTGCCCGGAATGCAAGAGAGCGTACAAGCCCGACGCCCATATCATCCGTGAAATGAAGCTCGAAGATCGCCCCCACGGCGAGTTTTATGACCCGGTCGGCTGCGAACGCTGCATGAACGTCGGCTACCGAGGGCGAATGGCCCTGTTCGAATTGCTCGTATTCAATGCCCAGTTGCGCGATGTCATACTGACCCAGCCGACCATCGCCGATATTCGAAAGGCGGCGGGCGAATGGATGTTTCGAACCCTTACCGCCAGTGGCTACCGGAAGGTCATCGAAGGCACCACCGCCTTCGAAGAGGTCTCTCGAATCGTCAGCACGGTCTGAGCACCCCTCCGCGCATCCGACGTCGAGGCATTTCGAGTCGGCTCCGCCAATTACACGCCTTCCGCTATCATGTCCTCTCGTAACTTGCCCCGAAGGTCATCACCATGGGTGCCGCCCGTATGACAAAAGCCTTGGTTGTCCCGTTCTTGACCCTGTTTGCGGGCTGTGCCGCGCCCGCAACCCAAGTCATTCTTCTCGGTACCGGAACGCCCAACGCCGATCCCGATCGCTCCGGACCCGCCGTGGCGGTCGTCGTGAACGAAACGCCGTACCTCGTCGACTGCGGGCCGGGCATTGTTCGCCGAGCCGCCGCCGCGAAGCGCAAGGGCGTGACGGGCCTCGACGCGCCGAATCTCGAGCGCGTTTTCATCACCCATCTACACTCGGATCACACCCTCGGCCTGCCCGACCTTATCTTCACCCCCTGGGTCCTGGGGCGCGACACGCCGCTGGAAATCTATGGGCCGCCCGGCACCTCCGAGATGGCCGA
>JAPULF010000578.1 GCA_027295245.1 Planctomycetota bacterium | reverse complement strand
GCGTGCGCGGCGTCGCGGGCCGACCGTAGCTTCGGCTATGTCTTTTCGACCCGCTCCTAGCGGGACGGCCGCCTGGACGCGACGCAGACCGTGGCGGGTGCGAGAAATGCGGGCTAGAGTCGGTCGACACCGGCACGAGCGCAATCTTCGTCTTGCTGCGAGGTGGCGCCGCCAACGCCGCACGCGCCTTCGACGACTCCATTGCGAACGATCGGCACGGCACCTTGACCCAGGAACATGTGGCCGCCTTCGGCCGCGACGATGCCACGCAGCGTCGGATGGTCGGCTCGTTCGGTGAGGTCGCCGCTGGGACGGCCAAACGACGCCGACGCGATCGCCTTGCCCTGGCTCCCGAATACGCCGGCCCACATGGCATTATCCATGCGCTGAAGCGAGATCAAACGGCCCCCGGCATCGCAGACCGCGATACTGACCTTGACGTCGAGCTCCTCGGCCTTCGCCAGGGCTCCCTGTGCGATGCGATTGGCTTCCTCCAGCGTCAGCGCCATTGTCTTGCTCCTTTTCCTAAACGACGTCCCGCTAGCGAATCGTCGTGAATCGTGCGGCCCAGCCCGGACCACCCCGGCTGGCCGGATACAATACCAGATTCGGGGCCGGGTCCAGCATTCCACGACGACGTGCCGGGCGGCGGCGGCGGCGGAGCCGACGACGGTGCGGGCAGCCCTCGGCGCGGTCGCACTTGGCGCGCCGGGGCGGCGCCCCCGGCGGCGAGTTGTCCGCCGACGCCGGAGAGTCGCCGTGGAATGTCGGATCCGGCCCCGCTCCCCTTGGACCCCACCCTGCCCCCCTATTTTTGCTTAACTCCGATCCCGTTTTGTGAAACCCTGGCGCCATGCGACTGATCGATCTGAGCGGCGAGATATTCCACAGATGCCCGACGCTGCCGAACCATCCGCCGGCCGTCGTCGTCGACTGGAATACGCACGACACGGTCCGCGAGGCCGACGGCGTGAAGTTTTCCATCGCCTCCAAGTACATGTCTTTCGGCGAGCATACGGGGAGTCATGTCGATGCGCCGGTGCACTTCGACGCCGACCCCAACGCGCTGTCGGTCGATCAGATGCCGCTGGAGGATTTCTACACCGAGGCCGTGTGCCTCGATCTCTCACACAAGGAACCGAAGAGCGACATCAACGTGGACGATCTCGAGACGGCACAAGCCGCCGCGGGGATCGAAATCAAGCCGCGGGATACGGTGCTGTTATATATGGCGCACTACGACCGCACCTTCGGCACGCCGGAATTTCTCACGGACTTTCCCGGCCTGGTCAAGGAATCCGCCGAATGGCTGGGACGAAAAGACATCGTCATGTTCGGCGTCGAGGCCCCGAGTCCGGGGCGGCCCGGCAAGAACAATTTCGAAGTCCACCTGGTCTGTCGCGATATGGGATTCACCCATATGGAAGGGCTCGCCAACCTCGACAAGGTGGTCGGCAAGGGCCGCTTCCGCTTCATCGGGTTCCCGTTGAAGATCAGGGGCGGCACCGGAAGCCCCATACGCCCCGTCGCCGTCCTCGAAGAATGAGAAATCAGAAGCTCCGTGTTGCCGACGCGGCCTTCATCCTCGTCGGCCATGAGCTTCGAATGGCTGGCAATCGTCCTTCGGCCGGTCACGCCATATTCGCGCAACAGCCCGGATAGACCCGACCCCAAAAGTGTGCGGACGACGACGCGAGAACTAAGGGCTCGTCACGAAACAATCGATATCGCTGCGCGATCGGAGGGGCGCCGCCCCTTCCAACCCCGCCAAGGGCCTACGTCCCCTGGACCCCAGTCAATGGTTTCCAAAGGCCTTCGGCCTTTGGTGGGGTCAAGGGGCAAAGCCCCTTGGTCTTGCGACAAGAAACGAGCTTGAAGCGGTTGTTTCGTTCCGAACCCTAAGGCGCACGCCGTCCAATTTCACAATTCAGAATTTCGGTGACAGTATACTTTATTATTGCAATAATATCGTTGCAATAATAAAGTATACTGTCACCGAAACCACTGCCACCGAAACCGGAGGCATATCGGGTTTCCCGGTCCGATGATTTCGACTATCGACTCGCTTTTTGCCGAAACTCTCTCGATGATCCCTGTCGGTTGTTCAGGCGTGTATGCCCGGGAACGGTTGACCGGGGAATGTCGGCTCACAATCAGGGAGACGAGTAATGCGCATCATGGTCAAGTTCTCGGTTCCGGTCGAGGCGGGAAACGCTGCCATTCGCAGCGGCAAGCTGGAAAAGTCTTTGAGCAGCTCCTCGAGTATCTCAAGCCCGAAGCCGGATATTTCTATCCCGGGGGCGGCGAACGCGCGGGTTTCTTCGTCGTGAACATGGAGGACTCATGGCAGGTTGCCGATACGGTCGAGCGCTTCTTCTTCGGCCTCGACGCCAAGGTTGAGCTAACTCCGGTGATAAACGGCGAAGACCTGCACAAGGCCTTGTCCGGCGTTCCGGACATCGTCGAGCGCTACGGCTGATCGCGTTATCGGCCCGTCGCGCGCACGGGCCGTGTCCTAGTGGACGGAATCCAAGCTTGTGCCCTCTCCCCTTGAGGGAGAGAAGCTATGCGACGGCCACCTCATGGTCCTGTACCGTGATGTGTCCAACAATCTTGAACCCAAAGGAGG
>JAPULF010000577.1 GCA_027295245.1 Planctomycetota bacterium | reverse complement strand
AGACAACTCATGTGTCCGTCGTGGCCGCAGGCGTGCATCTTGCCCGGAATCCTGGACTTGTATGGAAGATTGCCCTCCTCATGGATCGGCAGGCAGTCGAGTTCTGCCCGCAACGCCACGCACTTGCCCGGCTTATCTCGGTTCAACGTCGCGACGACTCCGGTCTTTGCCACTCCGGTCTGAATCTCCAGGTTTCCGAGCGGCTTCAATTGAGCCACGACGCGGCGAGCGGTCTCGTTTTCCTCGAACCCGAGTTCGGGATGGGCGTGGATTTCGTGCCGCAGCGCCGTGATCGACGGCGCCAGGTCTTGAATCATGTCTTGGATGCGACTCATTGATCACCTGTTTCAAGGACTTCGATGCGTCGTTGGGGCATACGTTAGGGCCGGTTGCCGCGACAACTACGTTAACATTCGGTGGGTTTCGACTCAACTTTGCATCCGCACCCAGGTTGGGACGATTCGGGCATTCTAGAAGTGTGGGGCCGGATCTAGAAATGCAGTTCGACCACGTCCTGGTCGCCCAGTTCGTGCGTGTGGTGTACCTGCTGACCGTCGTGGACCTTTCCTCCCCAAAGCCGGGCGGTCTTCAGTTTTTCCGCCAGTTCGCGATGCACCAGCCGGGCCACGTCAAACACGGTGCCCCCCTTGGGCAAGACAAACGGGTTCGCCTTGTCTACCGGTTTGCCGGGCTTTTTGGCATAGACTCGGATGACGTGCAACAGGTCGAACAGGTCGGCCATCATCGCGTCCAGACCGCTGCCCGTCTTCGCGGAGATGGCCCGCATTGAGAGGCCATCGTCGCACAGAGACTGCATTTCCGAAAAGTTGCTCGCGGCCCCATCGATGTCACACTTGTTTGCGGCGACGAGAACGCGTTTTGGGACGGCCGCGGATTCTTCTTCGCCCGAGTCCAATGCCGGCGTAGATACCGGTCGCATGTCCCGGTCCCGCAGCAGGGTCAACGGCCGTTCGTACTGGTCGAGGAGTTCAATCGCCGAAAGGTCCACGACGAGCAGAATGGCGTCCGCGGAGCGAAATGCTCCGATCATTCCGGATTCGGAATGCCCTTCGATGACCGGCGGCAGGTCCACCAATTGAATAGGCACATCCTCGTGACGGGCCATGCCCGGCACGGCGGTGTGTGTCGAATGCGCGAATTCGGCCACCTCCACCTTGGCTTTCGTCAGGGCGCCGACAATCGCGCTCTTGCCTACGTTCGGCTCGCCAAGCAGGACGACCTGCCCGGCCCCCTGCTTGGGAACGGCGAACGGGTCGTGCTGTTGCTGGCCGCCGTGCTTGGGTCCGCCGCGTTGGAGTTGTTCCCTGGCCACCTTCAGCTTTTGTTTGAGCTGGCTCTGTAGTTTCTCGCTGGCCTTGTGCTTGGGGACGAGGCGCAGCATTTCTTCCAGGGACGTGATTTTCTCCTGCGGCGTGGCCGCGCTGCGATAGCGCTGCTCCGCCTTCACGTACATCGGGGACTGGTTCACGGCCATCGATTCTTCCTCGGGTGCCTCCTGCCCGATATCATATCGTGCAGGAGACACGAATGCGGCGGCGGGCTCGTCCGCGACGGAGCCGAACCGGCCGATCCCCGCGAAGGCACGGTCAAGATGGCCCTGAGTGAATCCACCCAACAAATCCGCGCCGCGGCCGTAGTAGCCCTCGTACCCAATGCGGATCGTTCCCAAACGGATTGCCCCGACTCTCGGACGGGCGTGCCGTGGCCGAGTGAGAGCCTTGATGAGCACAGACGATAATTCTCCGGAACTTCTCGTGGACGACCCCGGCTCGGCCAATCGCGCGAGTGCCGTCGTTGCCGTCGTGGCTGGCGTCGGGCTCATCGGAAACTGCCTGCTCACATGCCCTCATCGATTTTCGGACGCCCACCACACCGACCCGTCGCTCTTGAAGCACGTGGTTAGTGCGCTCGCCTTGAATGCCGCTTTTCCCACCTGGCGCGGGGTAGAGATTCGCAATCTCGTCTTCTATTCCGCCGCTGCCGTGCTGGCGTTTGTCGCGGGCCTGAAACTGCTCACCGCGACGCGTCGGCCGCGTATTTCGAGCGACGACCTCTGGGACATACGGCGCCGCGCCTCGAGGCCCTATTTCTGGTGGGCCTTGTTGCTATTGGTCAGTGTAATAAGCACGACGTTTTCTCACGCCCCGCGCGAACTGATCGGCCAGACATTCATCCGTGCGTTGCACTTGGCGTGGTGGCTTCCCCTGGCGGCCTTGCTGACGCCGGAGCACGCCCGGCGACTCATGACCGCACTGCTGGTGATCCTCGGGCTGACGGCGTCGCTCTCGTGCTGGTATCACTTTGAACGCGGCGTGCCGGGGCAGCGGCTCGGGTATCCATTTGGCAACGCGCTTTTTCTGGCAGCCTGCATGCTTCCGGGCGCGTTTCTGTCGGCGAGCCTCCTGCCCGCCGGCTTTCGGGCATCGGCGTGGCGCCGGCCATTGATCCTTGTAGGACTCATGATCGCCGGCGGCGTTATTGTCCTGGCGCTGTATCTGACTCAATCCCGCTCCGCCAAGGTCGGAATCATCGCGGGCGGCTTTGTGTTCGCGTGTCTGGCGTCTCCCAAACGCATACGTCCGGCGGTTTTTGTCGTTGTGCTCATTCTGGCAGTCGCCGGCGCGAGTTACTTCCAGTCGTTCCGGCTGCATTCCATTCGGGCCCGGCTCGATCATGAGTGGCCGTACGCGATGGTGATGTTCTCTCAGAAGATGGTCGTCGGCCACGGGGACGGTGCGTACAGCCTTTTGGCCGGGCGCATCGGTCGCGAAGACCAACTCGGCGATCCCAGCGTCATGTCGTTCGCCAAGAATACGATCGTACACGCCCACAACGAATTCCTTGAAACCCTTGCCGACCTGGGAATCGCGGGCTGCATTGCGCTTGTCGGCGCCATCTTGGTTACCCTGATTCACGCGGTGCGTTTCGTTTCGTCGAAGGATCGAACCCATGATCCAAGCCGATGGAGGGTCATCGGGCTTTCGGCCGCGCTCGTGGCGGTCCTCGTCGATCAGTGTTTTGAGCCCGCCTTGCGCATCCCCGGTCT
>JAPULF010000576.1 GCA_027295245.1 Planctomycetota bacterium | reverse complement strand
CCCCGCAAGGCGTTCGAGGCCTGCAACGCCAGGCGCATCAAGGACCGACTCGAACCCTTCGCCAATCCCCGCAACGCCACATCAGGCACCATCAAGCAGTTGGACTCCAAGGCCATAGCCGGCCGCGGCCTCTCGTTCATCGCCCACGGTTTCGGCGAGATCGCAGGAGCCTCTTTCGAATCGACCGGTGCAGTATTCAAGTCGTTCAAGAAATGGGGCATTCCCGTCAGCCCCCACGAAGAACGCTGCCAGGACGTCGACGCGGTAATCAAGTTCGTACACCAATGGGACGAACGGCGTCACACGCTCGACTACGAAACCGATGGGCTCGTAGTCAAGATCGACCGGCTGGACCAGCGCGAGGCCCTCGGCGCCACCAGCCGCTACCCCCGCTGGTGCATCGCCTACAAGTACGCCGCCGAGCAGGCCGAGACCGTGCTCGAATCGGTGGATTTTCAAGTGGGCAAGCTCGGCACCATCACGCCCCGTGCCAAGATGCGACCGGTGCAACTATCCGGCACGACCGTCCGCCACGCCAGTCTCCACAACTTCGACCAGGTCGATCGCCTCGACGTCCGCATCGGAGACACGATCGTCGTCCAAAAGGCCGGCGAGATCATCCCGCAGGTCGTCTCCGTCGTGAAGCAAAAGCGCCCGAAGAACGCGAAGAAGATCGCCGCTCCCAAAAAATGCCCGGTCTGCAAGGGCGAGGTCGCCCGAGACGAAGGCGGCGTCTACATCCGCTGCATCAACCCGGCCTGCGACGCCCAACTCAAGGAACGGCTGAAGCACTTCTGCGGTCGCAATCAAATGGACATCGAGTCCGCCGGAGACGTCCTGGTGGAACAGCTCGTCGACTCGGGTCTCGTCCAGAGCTATTCCGACCTGTACGCACTGCAAGACAAACGGGAAAACCTGCTGAAGCTCGACCGAATGGGTGAAAAATCCGCCGACAATCTCCTCGCCGCCCTGGAGCAGAGCAAGAAGCAGCCGCTCGCACGGCTCCTGGCCGCCCTCAACATCCGACACGTGGGAACATCCTCCGCGGAACAAATCGCCGACCACTTCGGCGACATGGCGAGCATCGCGCAAGCAACCGAGGACGATCTGCAAGCGGTCGACGGCGTCGGCCCCGAGATGGCCGCATCCATTCGGGTGTTCTTCTCGAGCAACGCCGGCGGCACGACTTGGCGGGCCCTCCGGGACGCCGGCGCAAACATGAAACAGCCCCGGTCCCGCGCCGCCGGAGACCGACCCCTCACGGGTAAGACGGTCGTCGTCACCGGAACCCTGGAGAACTTCGGCCGCAAGGAAATCGAAAAGCTCATCAAGGACCTGGGCGGAAAACCGACCGCAAGTGTCAGTAAGAAGACCGATTACGTGGTGGCCGGAGAGAATGCCGGCAGCAAGCTCGACAAGGCCAGGAAGCTCGGCGTCAGTGTGCTCGACGAATCGGCATTCCTGAAGCTGGCGGGCCGCGGATAGCGACCGTCATCCAGATGCCGACATTGGGCCCAACGCGCCGCTCGGGACCCGATGCGCCGATCCGCGCTACCGCTAAGAACCGGCGCTTGACAATAAAAAGACATGTTTTCTTTGACCCGCCTCAAAAACGTGATACACTCTAGATAGAGTCGGGCGTCGCAATGGGCGACGGCGATAAGACGGGCGGCAGCCAGGGAGCGATCGTCGAGCGCAGTATAAATACCCAGTACATAATCCGTTTGCCATTCATTCTCGCTTGACCATCCATTCCTTTTAACTGCCAACCTCCTTCGCGGTCTCCGCGCGCACCCGGCGGTCGTACGACCGTTCGATCGTGGTGTCAGGTGCCACGGGCGTAGTCGGCGCGCACCGGTCGCGTCGCCCGCGCCCACGGTGCGCCTTCGGCCCACGGCAGGGCGCCGTGGAATTCCGAAGGACTCATCTAGCGCGGCCGCGCGGCGAGAAAAGGACGCCGCGGGCAACCTCGGTGCGCCAGGCAGGGCCGACCGAATTCGGCGAGAGCGAATCATGCGGGATTTCTACTTCGCTCGATCCCGTGCAAGGGCATCGCCGAATTCCAGGCCCGCGCCCGGACCGCAACGCGCGTCACCAAAAGGAGCTAATGGTTATGAAGAAAAAAGCAGCATTCACGTTGATCGAGCTGCTGGTGGTGATTGCGATCATCGCCCTGCTGATCTCGATCCTGTTGCCGGCCCTGTCGCGGGCCCGGGAACTGGCCAAACGCACGGTCTGCTCCGCGAATCAGCGCGGCATCGGACAGTCCATGTACATCTACGCACAGGACGGCGGGGTATTCCCGGCCTTTTCGGACGCCCATCCACAGTCGCAGATCCGTGGATTCTACAACATGGGCGGGGGAGACCGCCTGAACATCCCATCGACTTCCGGCACACCGTCGGTCACTGTCGATCTCTGGTTGCTCGTGATATCGGGCTCCTCCACCCCCAAGCAATTCACCTGCCCGAGTACCACCGACCAACAGGATCCGGCCCAGGACGTGTCCGCCTACTTCGATTTCCTGAACCCGACAAACTTGAGCTACGCCTACCAGATGCAGCATGACGGCCTGGATCCCAAGCGAAAGATCATCGGGACAAGTTCGCCGCCGATCTTCCCGCTCCTCGCGGATTCGAATCCCTACATCAAGGGCCAGATCTCAGCCACGCCCACGGTCGATCGCAAGGGCCCAAATCGCGGAAACAGCACCAACCACACCAACCGCGAGGGCCAGAACGTCCTGTTTCAGGACGGCCACGTACGCTTCGACAAGGGCCCGGATGTCGGCCTGGCCGGACTGTTCGACGCCATCAACGTCAAGAGTTCGCGCGGTCGCGACAACATCTACACCGTCCACTTCCCCGGCGGCCAGGTCGATCCCGGCCTGGCGAATCCAGACGATTGGAGAACCAACCTCAACACGGCGTCGGGAATCGTGGTCAACCCGGCAGGCAAATCGGACGCGATGCTGTGTCCCTGATTCGAGGGGATGACAACGGCGACGAATCGGCTGCGGTCCGCGATCGGCGGATCGCAGCCCTTCGTTCGCGTCGGCCTGCTATACCAAACGCAATTGCACGATCTCGGCCGGAATTACATCTGTTTCTTCAGGTGGAACCCCTGCAACCGCGGGCCCGGCGTTCAATCCCATGGAGATTCGCCCATGTAAGTGAAGACGGTGTCGGACCGGCCGGCTTTCATTCCGGATTGCGAAACCAAGCCACTTGATCATCCGCCGGATCCACTGCAATAAGAGGCGCAATGACGTCCGGTCGCGCATCGGCGTCGATGAGTCCCACCGCAATCGGACCGGGGTTGTCGATCAGGTCGATCAGGTTGTTTTCCACCCACTGAAGCGTGGGTTCCCCGACCGGAGTGAACCAGCGCAGCCTTCCGGCCATTTCCGTCGGAACGATCACGTCGTTCTGCCCGTTTCCATCCACGTCCGCCACCTTCACGTCGACCGGCGTATTCGAAACGAATTGGGCCAGCAGAAACCCGCTCCACGCACCCGCCGGATCGGCCGGACGAACGTACCAGCCGACCTGCCGGTTGACCGGCTCGATGACCACCACGTCCGCGTCGGAATCCTGATCCAAATCGCCGATATCGATCCGCGTCCCCGGCAGGTTTCCGATCCCGGTCTTCGTCCAGGCCCCGGTGGCGTCCCCGCCCGGATTCCGATACCACGCGATCCGGTCCGTCGCCTCTCCCGGGGCCGTCGAAAACACGTCGGTCCGTCCGTCGCCGTCGACGTCCTGCGCCGCCAACCCGGCAGCCCCCATCCGCGAGACGGCGTCAATGTCAACCCGCGTCCAACCCGCGCCGCCGGCGATAACCGCGGGCGCCGCGAAAAAGCAAAGCCGACCGACGTTTTCGTTGCAGGCGACGATGTCGACGCCGTTCAGCGCGTCGATGTCGGCAACGAGAACGTCCGTCCATTGGTTGAAATCGGCGCCCGAAGATTCCGAGACCGTCTCGCGGGACCAGGCCCCGCCATCGGCCGGATCCGCCGGACTCTGCAAGAAGAAAATGCGCCCGTCACAGGCCGCGATGACGTCCAATTGTCCGTCGCCGTCGATATCCGCGACAGCCAGGGCCGCGATACCGTCCAGAAGCGCCCCCGACGCGATCTGTACCGCGGTGAAGGTGACCGGGTTCAACTGGAAAAAGATCGACACGAACGGATCCGTACCGCCGTCGCCCCGATAGCCCGCAACGACGTCCAGCCTGCCGTCACCGTCGAAATCGGCGACCGCCACGACGACCGGCCGCGGACCCGCGTCGTTATTGATCGTCGCCGAGCCCCACTCCGTCGCCTTCGGAAACGTCGGCAGGGTGTCGCAGGCCACGCTGGAAATCCAAATCAACATCGCCGCCGCGGCCCGGCAAATCCACACCCTGTCGCCCATTCGGAATCCTCCCATCATGCACGGCCCGCCCGTGGACCGGCCCGGGCGCCGTTCTTATACACGGCAAAAAACACCCCGTCGCTTTGATTCGATCGAAATTCTCGTATGATTTCCGGCAATCGGCCCTCGAACGACGTCCGCGGGACCCTTTGGAGCGATAACCCTCTATGCTGGACATCAACTTCATTCGCGAGAACGAAACTGCAATTCGCCGCGCGATCGACGTCAAAGGCGTGGCCTGCGATTTCAACCGGCTCCTGGAAGTGGACCGCCGTAGACGAACCATTCAAAAGGAATCCGACGCCGAGCGAACCAAGAGCAAGGAATTGAGCGGCCAAATCGGTCTATACAAGAACCCCAAAGGCAAGTGGTACCAAAAGGCCCTCGCCGAAGGTCGAAGCCAGGATGAACTCCGGGCCGAAGGCGACAAGCTTCAGTCCGAATCGGCCGGCGTCCGCGATCGAATCAAGGCCCTGGAGGAAGAATCCAAGTCCGTCAACGACGAATTCCGGGCACTCATGTTGACCGTCCCCCAGGTGCCCTCCGAGAAGACCCCGCTCGGCAAGGACGAATCCGGCAACGTCGAAGTTCGCCGCGAAGGCAAGCCGCGGGCCTTCGACTTCCAACCCAGGGACCACGTAGAACTCGGCAAGTCGCTCGGCATCATCGATATCGAACGCGGCGTCAAGCTCGCCGGCGCCCGCAACTACCTCCTGCGCGGTGCGGGCGCTTCCCTCCATCAGGCCGTCCTGCGACTGGCCATGGACACGATCGTCTCCCGCGGCTTCGAACCGGTCACCGTCCCGGTCGTCGTGCGGGACGAGATGATGTACGGAACCGGCTACTACCCCGGCGGCGAGGAGCAGACCTACCGCTGCGAGCGCGACGAAAAATCCCTCGTCGGCACCGCCGAGGTGCCGCTGACCGCCATGCACGCCGACGAAATACTCGACGAGTCCGACCTGCCCATCAAACTCGCGGCCGTATCCACCTGTTTCCGACGCGAAGCCGGAGCCGCCGGCAAGGACACGCACGGGATCTACCGAATCCACTATTTCGACAAGGTCGAGCAGGTCGTGCTTTGCAGAGCCGACGAAGCCGAAAGCGAAAAACATCACCACGAAATCATCGCCAATGCCGAGGCCGTTCTAAAAGCCCTCGAATTGCCCTACCGCGTCATGATCGTGTGTACCGGCGACATGGGCCAGGGAAAGGTCGAAATGTACGACATAGAAACCTGGATGCCGTCGCGAAACGCCTACAGTGAAACCCACAGCGCCTCCCGGCTCGGGTCCTTCCAGGCCCGCCGACTCAGCCTCCGATATCGCGGCCCCGACAAGAAAACCCGCTTTTGCCACACGCTGAACAACACCGTCATCGCCAGCCCGCGCATTCTCATACCGATTCTCGAACTGAATCAAAACGCCGACGGCTCCGTCACCGTCCCCAAAGCCCTCCGACCGTACATGAACGGGATGGAACGAATCGAGCCCCACCGATAGCATGACTGTCGGCACCCGGCCGGATGGATCAGAACACGAGAGGAGGGACTGTGTTCATGGTGAAATTCGAGATTCGATCGCACGCGATCACGATCGCAATGCTGGCGTGCCTCACGGCAACGGCGTCGGCACAAAACTGGCCCTCCTTTCGCGGTCCCGGCGCAACCGGGATCGGAACCGGCGACCCACCGGTCAAGTGGAACGTCGAAGAGCGGAAAAACGTCAAATGGGTGACGCCCATCCCGGGCCTGGCGCATTCGTCGCCCATCATCTGGGGCGACCGCGTCTACCTGACCACCGCCGTCAGCAAAAAGAAGGACCCGGAACTGCACACCGGCTGGCTTCAAGGAACCGGCAGGTCGCCCAAAGAGGCCCACCCCTGGAAGTGGAAAATCCTCTGTCTCCATAAGGCCACCGGCGAGATCCTGTGGCGAAAGACCGCACACACCGGCGTCCCGAAGGCCAAGCGCCACATCAAGTCCTCCCACGCCAACAGCACGCCCGCAACCGATGGACGACACGTCGTGGCATTCTTCGGCTCGGAGGGACTCTACTGCTACGACAGATCGGGCAAGCTGCTATGGAGCAAGGATCTCGGTCTGCTCGACGCCGGTCCCTACAACGACCTCACTCTCCAATGGGGGTTCGCAAGCTCGCCCATCATTCACGATGGCAAAGTGATCATACAGTGCGACACCAAGAAGGCCGGATTCTGGGCATCATTCAACGTCGAGACCGGAGAAGAACTGCGCCGGGTTGCCCGCGATGAGGTCTCGACCTGGTCTACGCCGACCGTCCACGCCGGCCCCGGACGCACACAGGTCATCTGCAACGGATACAAACACATGGCCGGCTACGACCTCGACACCGGCGCCGAACTCTGGAGGCTGCACGGCGGCGGCGATGTCCCCGTCCCCACGCCCTTCGTCGCCCACAATCTCATATACATCACCAACGGCCACGGACGAAGGCCCCTGTTCGTCGTCCGCCCCGATGCCACCGGTGACCTGACACCCGGTGAAGGCGACAACAAGCCCGCCGGCCTCGCCTGGTGGAGCAGGAAAAACGGCTCCTACATGCCCACGCCCATCGTGCTCGGAGACCACCTGTACGTCGGCGGCGACAACGGCGGATTGAAAGTCGGCGACGCCCGCTCCGGGAAATCGATCTACATCGAACGCATCTCGCGGGACGGGGCGACGTTTTCCGCGTCACCCGTCGCCGCCGCCGACCGACTGTACTTCACCAGCGAGGACGGACACGTCTATGTCGTCAAGGCCGGACCCAGATTCGAACTCTTGGCGACCAACGATATGAAAGAAGTCTGCATGGCCACGCCGGCGATTTCCGACGGACAATTGTTCGTCCGCACCCGGGACCGACTCTATTGCTTGGGCCGGTGACCGGGCCCTCCGTCGAGACCCGTCTCGGTTTTGGCCGAGCGCATTGCATCGTGATCGGTATTTAACATAAGGAAGCGAATGAGTCAGAATACAACATCGCCGGACCGGCGGGCCAGCCATGATCGATGGGCCCCCGCGCGGTCCATCGCTTTCGTGCTTGCTCTCACCATTCCCCTGATCTCGAATTGCCGCGCAACCGACCCCGACCATGCCGAGGTCATGGCCGTTCTGGACGCCCAGGTCGAGGCATGGAATCGCGGCGACGTCGACGGCTTCATGGAGCATTATTGGAAATCCGACGATCTGACGTTCGTCTCTACCGGCGCCGAAACCGACCCCGAAACGGGAGTGTCGAGCCGCGTCACCCGGACGATCAAGGGATGGCGGCCCACCCTCGAACGCTACAAGCGGCGCTACCCCACCAGGGAACGGATGGGCAAGCTCACTTTCCGCGAATTGGAAATCGCCCGGACGGGTGACGCCGAGGCCA
>JAPULF010000575.1 GCA_027295245.1 Planctomycetota bacterium | reverse complement strand
AAAGTGCGGCGTGCCGAGTTTGGCCGCTTGAACAACCTCGTCGCCGCCGGTGGTGGTCACACCCTGAAACATGGCCAGCAGCAGGGCACCCGCGATCGTTTCGCTACCTCATCGACAATGGAGCCGTGACCGCACTTCGATGCCACGAAGACGTCAGCAGCCTGGTTTGCCTCAACGAGTCCTCGCATCTGCGCGGACTCCCCGCGCCCGCGTCCGCCAACTTCGACGACAGCGGACGAATCAAGCCCGTCTCATCAAGCCAATACTGGTAGCGAATGGAGCGCCGGCCGCACGCCACCTAGGCGCGTTTTTCCATGATCAGTTTGTCATAGGTGAAGGCCGCCAGAAGGGCCCCCACGATCGGACCGATCCAGTACACGTAGTGCTGCTTCCAGAACACGTCCAGGTTTCCGGATAGGGCCGCGACTATGCCGGTCCCGAACGTTCGCGCCGGATTCATCGCCGCTCCCGTGAGCGGGCCGCCGATCAGGATGTCCGCGGCCACCGCCAAACCGATCCCGAAACCGCCGATCTTCGGTGCCCGTGGATCGACCGCCGTCCCGAAAATGGCGAACACCAACAGGAACGTCAGAGGGACCTCGATCAGGATCGCCCTACCGGCGGTGATCGGGGCCTCAAAGTGCGGCGTGCCGAGTTTGGCCGCTTGAACAACCTCGTCGCCGCCGGTGGTGGTCACACCCTGAAACATGGCCAGCAGCAGGGCACCCGCGATCGTGCCGCCGATCAGTTGGGCGAGGATGTACCGCACCGCGCCTCCGCCGTCGATCCGCTTGGTCGCCAGCATCGCGATCGTCACGGCCGGATTCAAATGGGCGCCGGAGATGTTCATGGTCGCCGAGACCGCGACCGACAAGACCAGCCCGTGGGCCATTGCGACGCCCAGCAGGCCCGCGTAGCCGGCCCCCTGCATCGTGGCAATGCAGATGGCGCCGCCTCCCACAAAACAAAGAGCAAACGTACCGATCGCCTCGGCGACCTCTTTGGCTATATTCGACATGTATTGAGCCCTTCAGAACTGTTCAAACACGTTCACCGTTCGCAAGTCCCAAATCCGCCTCACCGCGCTGAGACGATGACGCGACTCAAGGCACTGCGGAAACGCCACCCAATCCGACCTTTGCGCCGCGCTCCACTCGCTTTGATGAACCAGATTGAAGAAATCGACCGTATCCTCAAGCGGGATCAACCTCGCGTCGTTCGCTTGGACCTACCACCGCTCACCAGCGGTGTGCACTTCGTTTAAACGATGTGACGCTATTTGTCGACCGATCCCGCGATTTCAAGAGACCCCGGATCGGCCCCGCGTCGGCGGGCCGCCAATTTGTTGACGAACGGGACGGCGTCGACGTCCCCCCGGTTTGCCCGATCCGTGAACGGGCGCACGACCTCCCGAGATTGCCCGTCGCTCGGCCCCACGTCCGGGTCGAGCTTGACCGGGACACGGCGGTTGACTCGCGGGTTGTGAAACGGTGCTAAAGTGGTCGAGCGGGCCAATCCGTCCCCCACGCAGGCAAGGGGCGGGGCACCCAGTTAGAATCCTCTTTGGAAGATCGACCCGGATTTCTACGACACAGGAGCCGCACCATGCCTCAGGAAACACGAATCGAGAAAGACTCCATGGGCGAGATGACCGTGCCCGCACACGCCCTTTGGGGGGCGTCCACGCAGCGGGCGGTCGAGAATTTTCCGATCTCCGGCTACCGGTTCGGGCGGCGGTTCATTCGGGCGCTGGGGCTTATCAAGCAGGCGGCGGCCGAAGCCAACGGGCGGCTGGAGACCGTGGCCCGAGCCAAGACCGAGTTGATCGGCCGGGCCGCGCAGGAGGTGATCGAGGGGCGACTGGACGAGCACTTCGTGGTCGACATCTTTCAGACCGGGTCGGGGACCTCGACGAACATGAACGCCAACGAGGTGATCGCCAACCGGGCCATGCAGATCGATACGAACGTAAAGATTCATCCCAATGACGATGTGAACCAGTGCCAGAGTTCCAACGACGTGATCCCGACCGCGATGCACGTTTCGGCGGCCGACGCGCTGAAGAGCGATCTCATTCCGGCGCTCGAGCACCTGGCCGGAGAACTCGAAAAGAAGGCGACCGCCTTCGACGGGGTGGTGAAGATCGGCCGGACGCATCTGCAGGACGCCACGCCCATCCGCCTGGGGCAGGAGTTTTCCGGCTACGCCTCCCAGGTTCGGCTGGGGGCGATGCGGGCCACCAAGGCCGTGCGGGCGCTGCGAGAACTGCCGCTCGGCGGGACGGCCGTCGGCACCGGTCTCAACACGCACAAGGATTTTGGCAAGACCGTGGCGGCGTTGCTCTCGGAAAAGACGGGCATTGCATTCGTCGAGGCGGAAAACCACTTCGAGGCCCAGCACGCCAAGGACGGGTTCGTCGAGGCCTCCGGTTTCCTTCGGACCATCGCCGTCAGCCTCGCCAAGATCGCCAACGACATCCGTCTGCTGGGTTCGGGGCCCTTCTGCGGCATCGGCGAACTCAAGATCCCCGCGACGCAGCCCGGCAGCTCTATCATGCCCGGCAAGATTAACCCCGTTATGAGCGAAATGGTCCTTCAGGTCGTGGCCCATGTCGTCGGGGCCGACGCAGCCGTGGCCCACGCGGGCGCGACCCTGGGCACCTTCGACCTGCACGTCGGCATGCCGGTCAT
>JAPULF010000574.1 GCA_027295245.1 Planctomycetota bacterium | reverse complement strand
CTGCGTGTAAAGGCACTCGGGACGCGACACGCCGCCGGCGAGCATGGCGTCCGATCGCCCGGCCCGCAGCTCATCGCACGCCAGCTTCACCGCGTAAAGCGAAGAGGCACAGGCGGCATCAAGTGTATAACTCCCCCCGCCGAGTCCGAGCGCTTGGGCCAGCAGCGCCGCCGGCAAACCGACGACGCGGGCATTCAGCGGATTCGTCTGCGCAGACGCGTCGAGTTCCGAAAACACGGCTCGCAATTCGCGATCGTCGCCTGCCAGCTGCGACAGTCGATTCTCGAAGTCGCGCCCGAGTGTCTCGCGCGTCAGCGCGGACGAGGCATCCGTCGGAAGCGCGATGGCCGCCAGCACGACACCGACGCGCTCGCGATCCAGCTCGCCCACTCGGGCGTCGTTCCAAGTTTGTCGGCCGGCTTCGAGTGCCAGGTGGTACAGCGGATCCAACTGACTCAGCAGCGACGGGTCGACGTGCAAACCCGAGGGATCCAATGTGAAGGAATCGACGAAGCATCCCCGTGTCGTATAGACCTTGTCCGGACCGACTTCAGGGGCGAGCGCTTCGCGCGGATCGAATATCCAGCGACCGCGCGGCACCTCGCGCGTGGTATCTTTCTTTGAACGGATGTTGCCCCAAAAAGTGTCGGCATCCGCGGCCCCGGGAAAGACGCAACCCATCCCCACGACTGCGATGGGCCCGGATGGCGCGAGGGATTCCACGTCTATGCCCGTGCGACGACGGCAGGCGCGCTACGAAATGCCGCGTTCAAAGAAGCGTCCATCGTACACTCGTATCCGCCCATGCGGGCCACGACCTTGCCATCGCGGCTTACGTAAGTGACGTCGCAACGCATTCGATTGGCTGCAACATCCGCCACTTCCAGGAGAATCTCGACCCCGTCCCGCGGGAAGGCCGGAACGTACTGGCGATAAGACTCCAGTTTGCTCGGAAGCGACACCGCCCCCGAATGCCGGTGGCACCAAAGGATCGCCAACTGGAACGCCGAATCCAGCGACAACGGATCGCAGATCCAACCGCTCCGAATCGGCTCCTGCATCCACTGGGCCGGCGGCGGAGCGGCCCGCCCGCGCGCAATGATGCCGCGATTGCCGATACCCGTCACGGATTCGATGCCATGAAAATGCGAACCGTGAAACAGAACCTCGCGGTACGCGCTCTCGACACTCCGCTCGTAGGGTTGCAGGTCCCAGTCAGACGGTGTTTCGAAGGCGGGCGCCGGAGGCAGTGCGTCCGCGAGAACAACCGTTGTTCCGGCGTGCAGAACCTCGCGACCGGCGGCGTCCGCCCCGCGCAGCTCGACGTCGACCAGATAGCCCGTATCCGATCGTCGAATCCGCCCGGCCGCCAATCGAATAGCGGGAATGCGGTCGCCCACCACGACGCCCTTGAACAATCGGAAACCATCGAATCCGTGAAACTTCAATCCCGGATTGGAGTGCAGCGCCGCGTGAGCCATCCACTCCATGCTTATCGCAACTGGCAAGACCGGACGACCGCGGAGAACATGCGAATTCAGAAACGAATGGCGATCCGGATCCAGTTCGCGCTCGAACGCCACGGTCAGGCTCTCGTTCAAGGATTGACGCGCCGCGGCCGGGGGGGCGTCGGCCTCTTGCTCGCTTTCGAATCCGGCGCCGATGACGACTTCGATCGCGCCGCGATCCGCAAGGCAGACTTCATCGACCATGCACTCCGCCCCGACCTCAACAGGGATCAAACCCACCCCTCGTTTCTCGAAGACCCGCCTCAACTCGGGGCCGACCATTCCCCCGTCCCAGGGTCCCCAGTTGATCGACACCACCCGGCAATCGGGACGCGACGCCGCCAGCCGATGGGCCGTCTTGTTCAAGACCTCGTTTGCCATCGCATAATTGGCCTGTCCGGCATTCCCGAATCGGGCGCTGACGGACGAGAACAGACAGATCAGTTTCAGCTCGTCGCGACGGGTGGCATCCAGAAGGCTTCGCAATCCGCCGACCTTGGTCTCCCAGACCAATCGAAACTGATCCACCGACTTGTCTTCGATTCGGCGGTCTTCCAGCACGCCGGCGGCGTGGATGATCCCGCGAATCGGACCGACATTGGCTCGCACTTCGCCGAGGACCGCCCGAACGGCCGCGGGTTGGCGAACGTCCACCGATTGATACACCACCCGCACGCCGGTGGTCTCCAATCGCCGCAGGTTTTCGAGCACCTCGCGATTGGCCATGTGCCGGCGGAAACTGCTTTCCAGTTGTGCCGGGCTGGGCCTTTCGCTGGCGGCATATTGCCTGGATAGGATGCGACGCTTGATTTGGGCCTCGTCCGTCACGCCCACGAGCCATTCCGGCTCGTCGGTCGGGCCGGGCGTTCGACCAAGCAGGACCAGCGTCGGCTTGATCCGTTTCGCCAGGGCCAGGGTCGCCGCCGCCGTCACACCCCGGGCTCCCCCGGTCACAACCACAACGTCGCCCTCGCGCAAAGACGACTTCGCGTTTCGCACGCCGTCATCGGCCAATTCGAGCCCGCGACGGGCCAACCGATCGAGACCGACTTCCATCGGCGATTGAGCGGTCAACTCCCGCACGATCGCGGCGGCGGCCGCATTCGCATCGGACCAGGTCGCCGATACGTCCAACGCCCGGCAGAGCACACCGGGCCACTCGTGCGAGGCGGTCTTGGCGAGTCCTGCCAGCCCGCCAATCGTCGGGTCGGCGGTTCCGCCCACCAAGCCAAATCCACCGTCCATGCGCGACACCGTGGCGAAAAATGCCCCCCCTTTGGTTGCCGCGTCCATCAGTGCCCGTGCCGACTTG
>JAPULF010000573.1 GCA_027295245.1 Planctomycetota bacterium | reverse complement strand
ATCCATCCCTTCACGTGTATCGAGGGCGGCGCTCGTATCGGCCGCGGATGCACCATCGGACCGTACGCCCTGTTGCGCGACGGGGTCGTTGTCGAGGACGGCGTCACGGTCGGACCGGGAGCGCTCAACGCGTTCGATGCGGCGGCACGGGGCCGCTCGGGAGACTCGCATCCCCCGGAAAAATCTCGAGCCGTGCGAAGGCCGCCGGCCCGAACGGGTTGTGAATGAGGGACCGTTCATGATTGACGTGGGAAATCGACTAAAAGTCTTCAGCGGGCGTTCCAATCCGACGCTCACCGAGGCGATCTGCAACTACCTCGATATTAGTCCCGGGCGGGTGCAGGCGGAGACCTTCCCCGACGGCGAATTATTCGTGCGCCTGCTCGACGACGTTCGCGGGCGAGACGTGTTCGTCGTGCAATCGACCTGTCATCCCATCAATGAGAATCTCATGGAACTGTTGATTTTCATGGACTCCCTGCGGCGGGCCTCGGCCAGCCGCATCACGGCCGTGCTGCCGTACTTCGGATACGCCCGACAAGACCGCAAGGAAGAGGGCCGCGTTCCGATCACCGCCAAGCTGGTGAGCAACCTGATTCGAGAGGCGGGAGCGGATCGGGTGCTGACGATGGATCTCCACGCCGCCCAGATACAGGGATTCTTCGACATTCCGGTGGACCACCTGTCGGCGGAGCCGGCATTCATGCACCACTTCCGTGGTCTTCTCGATTCGAAGCAGGGCACCATCGTCAGTCCGGACGTGGGCAACGTCAAGCGGGCCCGCAGCTATGCGGAAAAGATGGGCTGCGATTTGGCGATTATAGACAAACGTAGAACTAGCGGCAGCAGCGCCGTGATGTACAACATCATCGGCGATGTGGAAGGTCGTGACGTGTTGATGATTGACGACATGATCGCGACCGCCGGAACGCTTTGCGAGGCCGTCAAGATCATTCGCGAGCGCGGGGCGCGCAGCATTCGCGGGGCCGCGACGCACGCCGTCCTGGCCGGTCCGGCCGTCGAGCGCCTTGCAGCCGCCGGGTTCTCGGAGGTGGCCGTGACCGACACGATTCCCGTGTCGCGGGAGGCCGCCCGCACAATCGAGAACTTCAAGGTGCTGACCGTCGCGGACATTCTGGGCGAGGCCATCGCCCGCATTCACAAGCACCAGTCGGTCAGCAGTCTTTTCAACAACCAGGATTACTCGAGGACACCGTGATGCAAATAGAAACGCTGGATGTCGAAAAACGAAAGGCCGCCGGAACCCGGGCCGCCGCCCGGTTGAGACGGACCGGGAGACTGCCCGCGATCCTGTACGGGCACAAGATCGAGCCGGTTACGCTGTCGCTCGATTGTCATGCGGTTGAAATGCAACTCTCGCACGGGGCCCACCTGATCAACCTCAAGATGGAGGGGACCGAGCAGCCGTGTTTGATCAAGGACGTGCAGTACGATCACCTCGGCTCGAAACTGGTCCATGTGGACTTGGCGCGGGTCGACTTGTCCGAGCGGGTCAAGGTCCACGTGCCGATAGAGCTGCGCGGCCATCCCAAGGGCGTACATGATGGCGGCGTTCTGATGCACGAGCTGGTGAGCGTGGAAATCGAGTGCATGGTGACCGACATTCCCGACAACATCCGCGTTGAAGTGGCGGACATGGAGCTCGATCATGTGATGCACGTGAAGGACTTGCAACTTCCGGAGGGAATCACCGCCACCAGCGACCCGGAGGCGGTGGTCGCCATGGTCCGAGTGCCGGCGGCGAAGGCCGTGGAAGTCGAGGAGGCGATCGAGGGCGAGAAACCGACCGAGGCCGAGCCGGAAATCATTGCAAAGGGCAAGGGCGAAGAGGCTACCGAGAAGAAGCCAGAGTGATCTTGCTGATGGACGCGCATGGCCATGAAGCTCGTTGTCGGTTTGGGAAATCCCGGACGCGAATATGCCGAGACGCGGCACAACGTGGGATTCCGCGTCGCGGAGATGCTGTGCGAGCGATGGCAATTCGGTTCCTGGCGAAACAAGTTTTCCGGGCTGCTGGCGGACGGACGGGTGGACGACGATCGGGTGAGCCTGTTGCGTCCCATGACCTACATGAATCTGAGCGGAAAGAGCGTGTTGGCCGCGTTTCAGTTTTATCAGTGCGACCTCGGCGACCTGCTGATCGTCTCCGACGACGTGGCCCTGCCGCTGGGGCGTTTGCGGCTTCGGGCCGGCGGCTCGGCCGGCGGACAAAAGGGACTGGACGACATTCTGCGGGTGTTGGGAACACAGGAAGTGGCAAGACTGCGTATCGGAATCGGCCGGCCGACGCGAGGTTCGGTGACCCACTTCGTAACGGAACGATTTGCGAAAGACGAACTCGACTTGGTCGACGAAACCATCGGACGATCCGCGAATGCGGTGGAGTTGTGGCTCCGATCGGGCATCGACGACGCCATGAACCAAACCAATCGTGCCGACCCGGACGATTGAATCTCGTTGCGGCCCGACATGTGTGTCGGCCCGCCGAGAGAAGGAGTGAGAACTCGTGAAAACCTATGAAGCACTGTTCCTGTTGGATCCGGCGTTGTCCTCGGATTTTTCGACGGCGGAAGCCGAGGTCAAGCGATTACTGGAACGCGCCGAAGCCGAGATGCTGGGCCTGTCGAAGTGGGACGAGCGAAAGCTGGCCTATCCGATCCGAAATCACAAGCGCGGACTCTACATTTTGTGTTACTTCAAGGTGGGGTCCACCAAGATCGCCGATTTAGAGCGCGATGTGCGGCTCAGCGAGTCCGTGGTTCGCGCCCTGATTCTCGCCAAGGAAGGGATGACCGCCGAGCAAATCGAAAAGTCCCTGGCAAGCACGCCGGCGACCGAGAAACCCGCGCCGCGCCCCGACGAAGGGGGCCGAGGGCGCGATCGCGATCGGCCGGCGGCCTCGGTTGATTCAAAGCCCAAGCCGGCGGCCTCAGATGATTCAAAGCCCAAGCCGGCAGGCTCGGATGATTCAAAGCCAAAGCCGGCGGCCTCGGATGATTCAAAGCCCAAGCCGGCAGACTCGGATGATTCGGCGCCAGGCACGGCAACCCAGCCACAAGACACCGCAAGTGCCACGGCCGTTGCGGAGCCAACCGAAGCGGACAAGACGGAATCGGGGTCGTAGCGACCGTGGCGTGACCGGCAATGGGCCAAGGCGGCGCCTTGCCGGTCGGCCGCGGCATGAAGGGGAGTTTTGACATGGCGAACTTCAACAAGGTGATCCTGGCCGGAAATCTGACG
>JAPULF010000572.1 GCA_027295245.1 Planctomycetota bacterium | reverse complement strand
GCCACCGATCATTGCCGACGCCGAGCGGCAACAGGTTCGCGACGACTTGATGCTGGCCCAGCAGCAATTCACGGAGGGACTGAGGTTGGGGGGCGGACCGTTCGTTTACAACATTCCGCAACGGGACGTCAATCGATGGCTGACCATGCGTCGGGGGATCTATCCGGCCATCGATCGCTTCCGGTCGGATAGCCTGGAAGATCCCTTCCTGATGATCGAAGACGGCTGTCTCACGATCTCCGGGCGGACTGCGACGCCTTTCGGCCGGGTGGTCCTATCGGTCGACGTTGAGCCGACCGTGGAGGACGGCGCCGTGGTCCTTCGGGCGAAGGGGGCTCGATGTGGATCCATGCCGGTTCCGCTGGGGCTCGGCGGCCTGGGCTTGCACTTCGATCAGGAGGCCGGGGAGGCGTGGGAAGGCAGCCCGCGGATGTCGGGAGACCTGATCAACGGCGTTAGGATCGATACGAAGGCGACATGGTGGAACGGCAGGATCGACTACCGGGTGCTGGACGTATGGATAGAGCCGGGTGTCTTGCATCTGAAGATCGAGTCTTTGGGAGGGCGTCACACTTCGCGGAGAGACCAGGATTGACGGTCGGGGTCGAGTCGGGTGAGGGCGTATCGGCCTTTCAGTCGTCGGCCGTGAAATGTCAGTTCCCATGCGTCGTCGTTTTGCACTTCGATGGAACAGCTTCCCCGATCGTGCCGGTAGACGTTGCCCCGGTGGCCCGATACGGGGCCCTCGTAGTCGAGGTAGATTTGACGATGTTCACCGATTTTCCGGCAGTGCATGCCGTCGCCGCCGGCGGTTTCGGGCTCATTCGGACACCGCCAAGTTGCGAGGCGCTCGCCTGCCTCAATCATCAGGTCGAAGTGGGTATCGTTCGGCAGAACATGACGGAGGACGACGAAACGCTTTTTCTTGCCGGGTCGGGTCGGCGTTGATGGTGTGGACACGGGCGACTCCTTGGCGGTGAGATCATATTGGGCGGATCGTCGAGCGTCACAGGCTGTGTTTCCGAATGCTTGCGGTGGGGTCCGTGGCGGAATAGCATCTGTCGCGTGAATGCACTTCACGCCAACGCAAGGGGGCTTCGAGGGCGAGCGTTTTTCAGCCTGCGGTTCGGCACTTGGATGTCAGTCGTCGTGTCGGTTTGCGCGATTGTCGCGGGATGCGGAGAGCCGTCGGCCGATTTCGATCAATTCATGGCTGAGGGCAGGCGAGAACAGGAGTCGGGTCGGTACGCGGAAGCCGTGGGGATGTTCAAGGGGGCCGCGGAGCAGGATCGAGAGCGTCCGGAGCCTTCGTACCGCATGGGGCGTTGCTATCTCGCCATGGCGGACAAGAAATTCGCGTCCGCCGATTTTCCCGGGGCGCTGTCGGAGACGGACCGGGCCATCGCCGCGTTTGACGACGCCATCAGCGCGTTTCCCGGTTACGGAGCGGCGGTTCAGGGCAAGGTGGACGCGCTCAAGATGCACAACCGGCAATCGGCTGCCCTGGAATTGGCCGAATGGGCGGCGGCCAACTCCGGGCTCCAGGCTCAAAAGCTGATCATCAAGGCCAAGGAATACGCCTTGGCGGGCGACATGGATCGCGCGGAACTCTATTTCAGCCAGGCGGTCGAGGTCGAGCAGGACAATGCCGCGGCCCACGCAGAGCGCGGGCTCTTCTACATGCGATGCGGCAATGACCCCGCCGCAATCCGGTCGCTCAAACGGGCGTATCGTTTGAACCCGGCCGAACTAGGGGTGGCGCGGGCGTTAAAAGAACTTGGGGCGAGTTCCGAGGTTGTGGAACTCGAATAATCCCTTGCGGCAACCCACCGTCGCGGACACCGACGGGCGTGTGGATTGGCGCCGGGATTCGGAAGCCTGGAGATGTCATCGTTGGATGCTCGGGTTGGCGCCCGCTTGGTGAGAGTGGCCCGTGGTGCGATTGCGGCCGATCTCGGCGTTTCGGCGGGGCCCACGGATCTGGAGCCGTGGCCGGTCTTGGATCGACGAGGCGTGTTCGTGACGCTTCGGAGCGGTGGTCGGCTCCGCGGCTGCATCGGCACGTTTCTACCCGATGACGACCTGCCCCGGCTGGTACGACGCATTGCCGTTTCCGCGGCCCGCGATCCGCGTTTCGCGGAGACGCCGCTCGGGGCGGCGGAGATGTCGGACCTGCGAATCGAACTGTCGGTTCTGTCACCGCTTCGACAGATCGAAGATCCGCTCGATTTTGAACTCGGGATTCACGGCATTCATGTGACTCAGGGAGGCGACACGGGCTGTTTCCTCCCCAAGGTGGCGACCGAAAACGGCTGGGACAAGGAGACGTTCCTATCGAGCTGCTGCGAGCAGAAGGCGGGCCTGGCGGCGAATGCGTGGCGTGCTCCCGAGACGGAGGTTCGGGTGTTTTCGGTTGAATTGTTCGGGGAAGGCTGATCAGGCGGGCTTTTCGATTCCGAATTTCTTGACGCGGTAGCGGAGATTGTCGCGACTGATGCCGAGGTTGCGGGCGGCCTTCGACTGGTTCCATCCGGATTCGTGCAGGGCCTTGA
>JAPULF010000571.1 GCA_027295245.1 Planctomycetota bacterium | reverse complement strand
CTCTTGGGCGGCGAAGTCGAGGTCCTTCCTCAGCCCAAGCATCCGGAGTATGGACAATTCGTGTTGCGTCCCAGCGAGACGCGGCGTCTGTTCGCCGAAAAGGGTTGGACCCGCGTCGTTGCATTTCAGACCAGGAATCCGTTGCACCGGGCGCACGAGTACGCCCTTTTGTACGGGCTGGAACAGCTCGTCGGGGAATGCGACACGGCCGGGGCGGTGTTGAATCCGCTGATCGGCGAAACGAAGTCGGACGATGTCGATGCGGCGACTCGAATGAAGACGTATCAAACGCTGATTGATGACGGGCTTCTCGGCGAGGGCGATAAGAACGAAGCACTGTGGGAGTCGAAGTCGTACTCGCTAGGAGAGCGCGTGCTGTTGTTGGGGCTCGACATCAAGATGTTCTATGCGGGGCCGAAGGAAGCCGTCATGCACGGCGTGTACAGGCAGAACTTCGGTTTCACCGACATTGTCATCGGCCGCAAGCATGCCGACGCCCCGTACGACGACGGCACGGACATCTGGGACGGGCTGGATGCCCAGCGGATATTCGATCGTCTGCCCGGGGAATTGCAAATCAAGCCCGTGAAAGTCGGCTTCGCGGCGTTTTACGAGTCGCTCGGTCGCGTGGATTTGATGGACAACCATCCGGACGAAAAGCCGGTTTTCATCAGCGGTCGCAAGGTCCGCGAGCAACTGGTGTCCGGCGAAATGCCAGACCCGCGAATCATGCGTCCGGAGACGGCGCGGATTCTGATCTCCAAGATGCATGTCGGATGAATGGGCCGATTTGCGGGGCGCTCTCCTATGGGGCTTCTCCAATCAGAGTGACGGGCCGAGCTTTTCCAGACGGCCGTACCAGCATGACGCTCAAAGCTCGTCATCCACAAGGGGCGACGTAGCGGTTCATTGTGAACGACTTTAGCGGGGGTTGCCTGCGTTTTCGACTTGCTTTTCGCCGTACTCCGCCCAATACCAGTCAAAGGCCCTGCGAATGCCGTCGTCGAAGCAGACTTTCGGCCGCCAGCCGAGCAGGTCCTGTGTGAAACGACACTGGAGTTTTTGCGGCAGGCCCGTCAAGGCGACCGCCGATCTGCAAAACAGCCCGCGGGCCTCGCCGTATGCGGCGTATTCCCCGAGCCATCCGCACAAGAAAGCGAACCAATAGGGGATGGTGCCCTTGATGCGAGACACTCCAAAACCGTCGGCAAGGGCATCGAAGTATTGTTTCTGCGTGACACGTTCGTTTCCGCCGGCTATCAGGATCTTGCCGGCGGCATCCGGGCAGCTTCCCGCGAGGGTAATTGCGCGGGCGGCATCCTCGACGTAGAGCATGGCCATTTCATTGGAACCATCGCCGATGAATGCCCGGAATCTCATGCGAAGAAAGAGGCGTTCGAGGTACCTTTGCATGGTTTGATTTCGGGGGCCGTACAGGTAGCCTAGGCGGACAATCACCCATTCCATTTTCCCGGTATCGAACTCCCTGACGAGGTTTTCGGCGCGGTATTTTGCCCTTCCGTAAACGAACCAGCGCGGTGGCTCGGGGCTTGTGGTCGTTTCGTCAATTTCCTTCCCCGTGGCGAGGAGTTTGGGGTGATAGATGCCGCAGGAGCTGATGTAGACAAAACGGTTGACCCCTTCGGCGCGGCCGGCACGGAGGAGGTTCTCGGTGCCGCCGACGTTGACGCGATCGAACTCCTTCTGTTTGCCGACGATCTCGACTCGGGCAGCGGCGTGATAGACGATGTCGCAGTCGCGACACGCGGCGCCGAGAGCCTCTACATCGTTTAGATCTCCGGTAACAACCCGCGCGCCGAGAGACCGCACCATGGCGGCGTTGCTGCCGGGCCGAACGAGGGCGCGGACATTCACTCCGGTGGTGAGCAATTGTTCGATAAGGTGACTTCCGACGAATCCGGTGCCGCCGGTTACGAGGACATTCATGGATGTTCTGCGGCCGCGAGCGTCTTTCGATCGGTCGCTTGGGGAGCTTGATCGGGCGACGGTTTTCCGGGGATCCACCTGGGGACGCGTTGACAATAGTCTGTGTATGACTGGCCGAATCGCTTCTCGAGTCGCGGCTCTTCGACGGAGAGCACCTGCAGATGCGCCACGTGCAGTCCCCACAGGAATAGGGCGAGGATGCCGGCGGAGCCGAAATAGAGCCCTTCGCCGAGGACAGTCACGAGGAGCATGGCTGCCACCGGATTTCGCATCCAGCGATACGGGCCCGAGGCCACAAATCGGGTGGGCGGGTCGAATTCTACAAACGGGCCTTTTCCCACGATCACGAGCCACAAGGACGAGACGAAATAACCGGCGATTCCAACGGTAAAGACGGCGATGCCGATCCAGCTTTGGGTCGAACGGGGCTCGAGGAATTCGTGGACGCGTGGCGAGAAGATCGCGTCGCCAATCCAATTAAACAGAGAGGGCAAACCGACCAGCACAAGTGCGAGGAAGGCGACCGTATAGACGACCATCTTGCCGGCGATCCATGCGGGGCGGGGACGGTCGGGCTTCGACTCATCTACCATCGCACTGCGAAACCCGCCGTCATCCACTTGCTCGACTCGACCGCGTGAACAATCGCCAGTTGACCGGACTTGAGTTCGCCCGAACGGACCATCTCGTCAAGGTGCAACATGGTGGCGGCGCCGCCGCAGTAACCGATTTTGTTGCTTCGAAACTTGATCTTGTCGCGCGTCGTATTCAGCCGGTCTAGAAAGGCCGGAATGTGCTCATCGTAGAGTTGGAAGGTGGGAATCGACACGATGTAGTGGTCGACGCTGCCGGGATCGATATTCTCCTGGGCGGTGAATTGCGTGAGCCCCTGCAGCAACAACGGGGCGGCGTTGTCGTTGACCGCGGAGAAGTCCTGCCAAAGGTGATGCGATCCCGATTCGTACATCTCGGGGATTTGCTTGCTGGTCTTCATCAAGTCATTGGCGCCGCCGCCGGATGTCATGCCCGCGGGGCGCCCCGCGCCGACGGACTCGACGAAGGTGCCGACGATTTCGTGTTGTGGCCTTCCGTTCTGGCAGGCCTGCATTACGACGGCGCCGGAGCCATCGGCAAGTATCCACCGGAGGGCCGCGTGTACCTTGTCCATTCTCGCTTCGTTGAAATAGCAGCTTCGAAGGTACAAGGACGAAAGCTGGCTGTACGCGACCAAGGCCGTTTGATAGCGGCCCGAACGTAGGGCGTCGTAGGCGACCTGCACACCCTTGCCGACGCCGGTGCAGTTGGAGTGTATTTCCATTTCGGCACAGTTTTGAATGCCGAGTCGCTCCTGGAGCAATGCGCTCGTGGGGGGTGTGCTCTGGTCGTAGGTCGGGCAGGAAATGACGAGCAGGTCGATACGCTGCGGTTCGAGATTCGCCATTTCGAGAGCGTTTCGCGCGGCCTTTTCAGCGAGGCTGCTGAAATTGTGGGTCATGTCCCGCGTTTCCGGGTCAACGGCGAAGTGTCGGGTTTCGACGCCGCCGCGCTCGAGCATTTTCAGACCGAGGTTGTCGATGAAACTCTTGACCTTAGGCGGACAGTTTTCCAACGGGCCGAGGATAGCTTCTACGCGGTCGCTCGGCACTGGGTTGCCCGGCAAGAAGCTTCCGGTGCCGACAATGCTTACAGGTACTAGTGACATTAGGACTCCCGTCAATCACACACGTCCGCACCGGCGATATGCGGACGAATTCGTTGCAACGCCCATCAACCCAGCCGATCCGGCAAGCCGAGTATATTAGCACATAGTTGGCGGCATGTGGAGAGCCGTGCCAATGACCGTCTCCGCCACCGAGCCTGATCGGCGAAAAAGCATATATCAAGTTGTTCACGCACGCCAGCCGATTCGTGGGTCGGGCCGAGGGATCTCCGTAACCGTATGTAATGGATAATGTTATGTTGTTCGTGGGGCCGGGCTTGCGCCGTCTCGCGGCCGGTTGAGGGCAGTATGCGGGTCGTCTTGTCGAAAACCGACACGGCTTGCGAAAAATCGTGCGGCCCATTTCCATGTGGCAATGGATCTTTCATGGTCGCGCATCCCGCTGAAGCTCAAGACACCATTTCGCACGGCCACAGCATTGCGCGATCGAAAAGAGACGATTTGGGTGCGGCTGGCGCATGAGGAGGTGGAAGGATGGGGCGAAGCGGCCCCGGTCGAGACCTACGGTCAAACATTGGAATCGGCCGAATCGGCTCTTTCTTCGATGGCCTCGCTCCTTCGCGGGAATCCGATGCACATCGATCGGATCATCGAGGACTTGTTGGCGTCGCACGGTGACCAACGGGCCGCGGTGGCGGCGGTGGACGCCGCACTTCACGATTGGGTGGGCAAGCGCTTCGGGATTTGCGTGACAAGCTGGCTTGGACTCGATCCCGGTCGACATCCGGACACGTCGTTCACGATCGGAATCGATGAGCCTGATCGACTCGTCGAGAAGGTGTTGGCGGCCGAGGAGTACCCGATTCTGAAGATCAAGTTGGGCGGCGATCAAGATGAGCGGTTGCTGTCCACGGTGCGACAACATGCGCCGGAGAAGACGCTTCGGGTGGATGCAAATACGGCGTGGAGCGTGGACGAGGCGTTGGGGCGGCTTCCGATGCTCGCGGCATTCGGCGTTGAGCTGCTCGAGCAACCGATCGCGGCTGAAGATTACGAAGGGTTGAGACGGCTGAAAGAGGCGAATGTCTGCGCGATCGTCGCGGATGAGAGTTGTGTCGTTCCGGCTGACGTGGTGTCGCTGGCGGGCTGCGTGGACGGCATCAA
Organism: Planctomycetota bacterium; assembly: GCA_027295245.1. Lineage (GTDB taxonomy): Bacteria > Planctomycetota > Phycisphaerae > UBA1845 > UTPLA1 > JAPULF01. Next base: position 1,325 of record JAPULF010000571.1, on the reverse strand, counting down.
TATCAAGATGAGCAAGTGCGGCGGGATCCGCGAGGCCGTCAGGATGATCCACCTGGCGCGCGGGATGGGCATGCGTGTCATGTTGGGGTGCATGATCGAGAGCGGTCTCGGGGTCGCCGCGGCCGCACAATTGGCGCCGCTGGTTGATTGGCTGGACCTCGATTCGCACCTGCTCTTGTCCACCCAGCCCTTCATCGGGCTTGGCGGTCGTGGGGGAAGGCTTACGATCGGCGGCGGGCCGGGGCTCGGTGTGGGGAAGGCTGAATGCTTGCAGGAGGGGGTGCGATAATCATACTCCTATCATCTGAATCGTGCAGGACCTGTTGGCCGCGGACGCGGCATCTTCAGGCAGATTTTCGGAGTTGTCCTTGACAGACGATTGGGGCGGGTAATAATTCCGATGACACGAGGTTGGCCCTTGTGGGCTGTGTCACCCGCTCCGGATTCTCCCCATGCCCGAAGCCGGGTCACCGACCCGGGCGTGCGGCATTCCCATCCGGATCTCCCAATACGGGCTCATGGTTCGTCTTTGTCGAGAACCCAATCGGACCGCGCGTCCATCGAGGTTCATTGACGGAGACGTTGCACGTGACGATCGAGGAAAAGTAGTGCCTCGCGCTGATTGAGGAGTCTATCCAGATGCGCATGACGAGCGAAATCGTTGAAACGGAAGAAACGGCAGTCATGGGACGCAAAAACATTCGGTTGAGCTACAAGTTTCAGCGTCTTCGAGAGGCGATTCGGAAGGCGATTGCCGAGGGATCGTTCGAACGGCGCCTTCCGGGCGAACGGGAACTCGGCCGGCTGTTCCATGCAAATGCCAAGACGATCAACAAGGCCCTGTCGGACCTTTGCAGCGAAGGGCTGCTGGTTCGCCAGATCGGTCGCGGGACGTTTGTTGCGGACAACGGTGAAGGTTGCTCCGACCGGGATCGAAAACAGTTCGTGAATCTAGCCGGGCGGGTCGATCCCGGTACGAACGTTCATTCCATTCTCGATGCAGTGCGTCACGAAGTGACCGGCATGGGCCATTCATGGACCGATACGGACGCAGTCGCGAATGGCTCGGGAAACGCGTCGCTTTCCAGTTGGCCGTCTTCGAAACGTCGAGAAACGGACGGATTGGTATGCTTTCCGTCCAACTCGCTCGGACACCGGACCGGTGGCATAAGCGAAGCGTGTCTTTCGGAGGCCTATCGGAGACACGTTCCGGTCGTGATGGCGGGTGCGGGTCCCGAAACGTCGAAAGTGAGCGCGGTGGTTCCGGATTACAGCGATGCGGGCTTTCGGCTGGCCGAGTTCTCGTTTCAGAGCGGTTGCAGCGA